>NZ_DLHL01000056.1:0-8789 GCF_002483225.1 Gemmatimonas sp. UBA7669
GAACTCCAGCCCGCCTTCGCGGGCTCCGTCGGCCACCGCCTTCACGCGGCCATGGTACTGGTAACCAGCGCGGTCGAAGACCACCTTCGAGATGCCGGCCGCCTTTGCCTTCTCCGCGGCAGCCTTGCCCACGGCCAGCGCGCGCTCCGACTTCGTGCCACTGAGCTTTTCGTCGCCAACCGTCAGCAACGTGCGCTGCGCGACGTCGTCGACAATCTGGGCGTAGATGTGCTTCAGCGAGCGGAACACCACCAGGCGCGGACGCTCCGGCGTGCCGTTCACTGCCTTGCGCACGCGCAGATGCCGGCGCTTGCGCTTCTCCGCGTTCGTACGCGGGATTGCGATCTTGCCCATTACTTGCCTCCCGCCTTGCCGGCCTTGCGCCGGATGACTTCACCCTGATACTTGACGCCCTTGCCCTTGTAGGGCTCGGGCTTGCGGAAGCTGCGGATCTCGGCCGCGACCTGGCCCACGAGTTCCTTGCTCGCGCCGTCAATCACCACCGTGGTGGGATTCGGCGCGCTGATCTTGACGCCTTCCGGCGACTTGTACTCGATCTGGTGCGAGAAGCCCAGCGACAGCAACGCGCCGTAGGGCTTGATCTCGGCCTTGTAGCCGGTACCCGTGATTTCGAGGGTCTTCTGGAACCCCTTCGTCACGCCCTCGACCATGTTGGCCACCAGCGTGCGGGTCAGGCCGTGCATCGCCTTGTGACGCTCTTCGTCACTCGGACGCTTCACCAGCAGCTCCGCACCTTCCTGCGACACGATCATTTCTGCAGGCAGCGTACGCGACAGTTCGCCCTTCGGGCCCTTCACTGTCACCGCGCTACCGTTGATTGCCACGGACACCCCGGCCGGAACCGGGATCGGGCGCTTGCCGATACGAGACATGTTGGCGGCTCCTTACCAGACGAGGGCGAGGAGTTCGCCGCCGGTGTTCGCGGCGCGCGCATCACGATCGCTCATGAGGCCCTTCGACGTGCTGAGGATGGCCATGCCCAGGCCATTGCGCACGCGCGGGATCTCCTGCACGCCCACGTACTTGCGCAGGCCGGGCGTGGAAATGCGCTTCGCTTCGCGAATGACCGACTGGCCGCCGTGCGCGTACTTGAGGATCACGCGCAGCACGCTCTTGCCATCCTCGAGATCGACCGTGCGGTAGTCCTGGATGAACGCGTTCTCCTTGAGAATCCGCGCGATCTCGATCTTCATCTTCGATACCGGCATGTCGACGCGGCGGTGCTTGGAAGCACACGCGTTGCGAATGCGCGTCAGCATGTCGGCAATGGGGTCGTTGAGGCTCATGCTCTGGGATTGCTCCTATGGTATCCGCCCGAAGCGGACCTGTAGGAAGTGAATGGAGGAACCTGCGTGTTACCAGCTCGCCTTGCGCACACCCGGGATCAGGCCGTTCAGGGCCATGTCACGGAGGGCAATGCGGCTGAGGCCGAAGTGCCGGAGGTAAGCCCGGGGACGACCGCTCATGTTGCAGCGGTTGCGCACCCGTGTCGCCGATGAATTGCGCGGCATCTTGTGCAACGCGTTCACCGCCGCCTGGACTTCTTCCGGCGTGCTCTTCGGATTCTTGATCACGGCCTTCAAGGCCGCGCGCTTCGGCGCGTGCCGCTCCACCAGCTCCTTGCGCTGGGCGTTGCGGGCCAGCTTGCTCGTCTTCGCCATCGGTCAGTCCTGGGAGTTAGGCCGCGCTCGGCTGCGCCACCTTGGGCGTCACCGGCTTGTCGTCGCCACGGAACGGCATACCGAGCTGATGCAGCAGCGCAAAGGCATGCGCGTCCTTCTCAGCCGATGTAACAAACGTAATGTCCATGCCGTGGATCTGCTCGACCATGTCGTAGTTGATCTCGGGGAAGATCATCTGCTCCTTGATGCCGAGCGTGTAGTTGCCGCGGCCGTCGAACGACTTGGTGCCGAGGCCACGGAAGTCACGGATGCGGGGGCACGCGACCGTCACGAAACGGTCGAGGAACTCCCACATGCGCGCACCGCGCATCGTCACCGAGGCGCCGATGTCCTGGCCCTCGCGAAGGCCGAAGTTCGCGACCGACTTCTTCGCCTTGCGGCGCACCGGCTTCTGACCGGTGATCAGCGCGAGCTCTTCCACCACCACGTCGAGCAGCTTGGGCTGCTTCACCGCCTCACCCACGCCGCAGTTGATCACGATCTTCTCGAGCGTCGGGATCTGCATCACGTTGGTGAAGCCGAACTGCTTGGCCAGATTGGCCCGCACCGTCTGCTCGTAGTGCGTCTTCAGACGCGGCGCCGCCGTCGGCAGGCCCGCACCCGCGTGTTCACGCTTGGTGAAGTCCACCGCCGCACGCGTCGTGGCGGCACCACCCTTCTTGCCGCCACCCTTCTGCGCCGCACCACCCTTGGCCGCGCCGCCCTTGGCCGCGCCGCCCTTTGCTCCACCCTTGGCGCCGCCCTTGGCGGCACCCTTTTCCTTGGTCGCCATGTCAGTAACTCCGGTCAGCGCGCACGGGGAATGACTTCACCGCTCTTCACGCCGACGCGCTCCTTCGTGCCGTCCTTGTCGACGCGGTTGCGAACGCGCGTCGGCTTGCCGGTCTTCGAATCGAGCAGCATCACGTTGGACGCGTGGAAGGGCGCCGGCATCTCGATGATGCCGCTCTGCTCTTCCGCCGTGCGCGCCTTGCGGTGCTTCTTCACGATGTTGATGCCTTCCACCTTGATGCGGCCCGTCTTGGGGTACACCTGGAGGACCTTGCCCTCCTTCCCCTTGTCGTCGCCACGCATCACGCGGACGGTGTCACCCTTGGTGACGTGGATCGCTTCGCGCGACGCCTTGAGGGCGTGACGCCCGGCGCCGAGGCGCTGGCCGCGATCCGTCTTGTAATACACGTTCTTGCGCATCTCAGAGCACCTCGGGAGCCAGCGACACGATCTTCATGTACCGCTTCTCGCGGAGCTCGCGCGCCACGGGACCGAAGATACGGGTGGCCTTGGGCTCACCGTTGTCGTTGATGATCACGACGGCGTTCTCGTCGAAGCGGATGTAGGACCCGTCCTTGCGGCGCGTTTCCTTCACCGTGCGCACGACCACCGCCTTCGCGACGTCGGACTTTTTCACCGTGCCGTTCGGGAGCGCGTCCTTCACCGCCACGATCACCCGGTCACCCAGGCCTGCGTAGCGACGACGCGTGCCGCCGAGCACGCGGATCACCAGGGCGCGCTTGGCACCACTGTTGTCCGCCACCTTCACCACCGATTCCTGCTGGATCATGGGTCAGGTCCTCAGCGTGCGCGTTCGACGATCTCGACCACACGCCACCGCTTGTCCTTCGACAACGGCCGGGTCTCCATGATGCGGACAGTGTCGCCGACTTTCGCCGAGTTCTCCTCGTCGTGCGCTTTCAGCTTGCGCGTCTTCGTCACCATCTTGCCGTACTGCGGATGGGGCATGCGGCGATCGATCGCCACCACCACCGTCTTTTCCATCTTGTCGCTCACGACCAGCCCGACGCGCACCTTGCGCGCGGTCCGTTCGGAGGCGCCGTTCTGCGCGGCGCTCGCGTTATTCATCTCAGCCATCGGTCGGTTTCCGGTTAGCGGCCACGGCCGGCAGCGAGCTGACGCTCGCGCTGCACCGTCTTCAGGCGCGCAATGTCCTTGCGGATGCTGCGCAGCCGCAGTGGCTGCTCCAGCGCCTCGGTCGCGCTGCGGAAGCGGAGGCGGAACCGCTCCTCCTCCAGCTCGCGGATGCGGCTCGTCAGCTCGTCGTCAGCCAGTCCGCGGATCTCTTCAGTCTTCATGGGTCACCGCCTCCTCGCGCACGACAAACTTGGTCTTCACGGGCAGCTTCGCAGCCGCCAGTGCCATCGCCGTCTCGGCCAGCTCGCGCGAGACGCCTTCGATCTCGAACATCACGCGGCCCGGCTTCACCACGGCCACCCACAACTCCGGCGAACCCTTACCCTTACCCATTCGGGTTTCGGCCGGCTTCTTCGTGATCGGCTTGTCCGGGAAAATCCGGATCCACACCTTGCCGCCACGCTTGATGTGACGTGTCATCGCCACACGGCAGGCCTCGATCTGACGGCTGGTGATCCAGCCCGGCTCCAGCGTCTGCAGACCGAAGTGCCCGAACGACACCTCCGACCCACGGTACGCCAGGCCCGTCGTCCGGCCCTTGAACATCTTGCGGAATTTGACCCGCTTCGGACTCAGCATCTCTCAGTTCCTCAGTTGCCGGTCGAGTAGGTCTTGCCGCGACGATCTTCCACGATTTCGCCCTTGAAGATCCACACCTTGATCCCGATGGTCCCATAGGTGGTCTTCGCGGTGCTCGTCGCGAAATCGATGTCGGCGCGCAGCGTGTGAAGGGGCACCCGGCCCTCCATGTACCCTTCCACGCGCGCGATCTCGGCGCCACCGAGGCGGCCGCCGGCCTTCACCTTGATGCCCAGCGCGCCCATACGCATCGCGCTCTGCACGGCGCGCTTGAGCGCGCGGCGGAACGAGATACGCTGCGCAAGCTGCGCCGCAATGTTGTCGGCCACGAGCTGCGCCTCGACTTCCGGGCGCTTGATCTCTTCGACGTTGATGCCGACTTCCTTGCCGGTCAGCTGCGCGAGCTCGTCACGCAGCTTGTCCACCTCGGCGCCCTTCTTGCCGATCACCACGCCCGGACGGCCGGTGTGAATCGTCACCACCACCTTGCCCGGCTTGCGCTCGATCGTCACGTCGGCAATGGCCGCGTTGTCCAGGCGCGCCTTCAGGTACTTGCGCAGCAGCGCGTCTTCCTTCAGCAGCGCCGGCATGTCCTTCTTCGCGTACCACGTCGAACGCCAGTTCTTCGTGACTCCGAGGCGGAAGCCGATCGGATTGGTCTTCTGTCCCATTAGCGCACCGCCTCCGTCACGACGATCTCCACGTGGCTCGTTCGCTTCAGCATCGGCGTCGCACGGCCCATGGCCGCCGGCGTCCAACGCTTGAGCTTCGGCCCCTCGTTCACGATGGCCTTCGTGATCACCAGCGCGTCGACATCCAGCGACGTGTTGGCCGCACGGGCCGCCTGCTCCGCGTTTGCCACCGCACTGTTGAGCGTCTTCTCGATCTGCTCAGCCGCGTGCTTCTTCGAAAACTTCAGCAGCGCCAACGCATCGTTCACGCGCTGACCGCGGATCTGGTCGATGACCAACCGCATCTTGTAGGGCGACTGGCGCGTGGTGCGCTGAATGGCGCGCGCCTCGATCCCGGCCTTGATGGTCTTGGCCATGGATTACTTGCCTCCCTTCTTCTTCGGGTCGACCTTCTGGCCCGCGTGACCGCGGAACAGACGCGTCGGCGAGAACTCGCCAAGCTTGTGGCCAACCATGTTTTCCGTCACGTACACCGGGATGAACTTGTTCCCGTTGTGCACCGCGAACGTGTGCCCGACAAAGTCGGGCAGGATCGTGCTCGCGCGCGACCAGGTCTTCACGACCTTCTTCTCGCTCTTCGCGTTCATCGCCACCACCTTGGCCTCCAGGCGCTCGCTGACGAACGGACCCTTCTTGATGCTTCTCGACATATCGGTTCTCGTCTCGCCTGGCGGTTACTGCGTGGCCCGGCCGCGCTTGCGGCCGCGTACGATGAGACGCGTCGACGCCTTCTTCTTGTTGCGCGTCTTGACGCCTTCCTTCTTGCCCCACGGGCTCACCACGTTGCGGCCACCGCGCGTACGACCACCGTGCGGGTGATCGACCGGGTTCATGACCTCACCGCGGACCTTCGGCCGCTTGCCCAACCAGCGGCTCTTGCCGGCCTTGCCGTGCGACTGCAGCTCGTGCTCGGCGTTGCCCACTTCGCCGATCGTCGCCATGCAGTTGCCGTGCACGAGGCGCATTTCCGTGGACGCCAGGCGCAGCGTGACGTACTCACCTTCCTTCGCCACGACCTGCGCGAAGGTGCCGGCCGAGCGGGCCATCTGGCCGCCCTTGCCGATCTTGAGCTCGATGTTGTGCACCGACGTGCCGAGCGGCACTTCCTTGAGCGGCATCGAGTTGCCCGTGCGCACGTCGCTGCCCGGGCCCGACACCACCGAGTCACCCTGCTTGAGACCCTTCGGGTGCAGGATGTAGCGCTTCTCGCCGTCCGCGTACTCGATCAGCGCGATGCGCGCCGAGCGGTTCGGATCGTACTCGATGTGCGCCACCGTTCCCACGATTCCAAACTTGTTGCGCTTGAAGTCGATGACGCGGTACATGCGCTTGTGGCCGCCACCGATGCGACGCATCGAGATGTGGCCATGGTTGTCGCGGCCGCCCGACTTCTTGAGGGGCTCCACGAGCGACTTCTCAGGGGTCGAACGCGTGATCTCGGCGAAATCCGACACCGAGCGGAACCGCGTGCCCTTCGTGACCGGCTTGAATTGACGAATGCCCATGCGACTCAGCCCTCGAAGATCGCGATGGTGTCGCCGTCACGCAGCTTCACAATCGCCTTCTTGGTGTGGGGGCGGCGACCGATCGACTGGCCGACGCGGCGGGTCTTGCCCCGCGCGATCGACGTCCAGACACCGGTGACCTTGACGCCGAACAGCTGCTCGACGGCCGCCTTGATGGCGTGCTTGGTGGCGTCCGGCGCCACCTCGAACGTGTACTCGCCGCGATCCTGGTAGGCGGCGGAGGTGCGCTCCGTGATGATCGGGCGCACGATGGTGCGATACAGTGCGCTCACGGTCAGCCCTCCGACTGGCTCGAGGCCAGCGCTGACGATTCGATCACGACCACGTCCGACCAGAGGATGTGGTAGGTGCTCACGTCGCTGTACGGCATCACGTGGGCACGCTGCAGGTTGCGGGCGCTCAGGTACACGTTCGGCTTCACGCCGTCCGTCAATACCAGCACCTTCTTCTCGGCCACACCCAGCTTGGCCAGCAGGTCCGTCATCGCCTTGGTCTTCGGCGCGCTGAAATCGAGCGCGTCCACGAGCACCACGGCGTTCTCACGGGCCCGGGCGTTGAAGGCGCTCTTGCGCGCCAGCGCCCGCACCTGCTTCGGCACGATCTGCGTGTAGCTGCGCGGCTGCGGGCCGAACACCGTACCGCCGCCCGGCCAGTTCGGCGCGCGCGTCGAGCCCTGACGGGCGCGACCGGTGCCCTTCTGCTTCCACGGCTTCTGGTTGCCGCCCGTCACTTCACCACGCGTCTTGGTCTTGGCCGTGCCCTGGCGACGGTTGGCGAGGAACGCCTTCACCGCCTGGTGCATGACCGGCACGTTGACGATGCCGTCGAACGTCCCTTCGGGGAGCGGGCGGGTGCCGCCCTGCTTCCCCTGCGCCGAGTACACAGGCGCCTCGAAAGTCTTGGTTTCCGCCGTCATGATCAGCCCTGCTTCCGCACGAAGACGATGCCGTTGGTCGGCCCCGCCACGCTGCCGCGCAGATAAATGAGGTTACGCTCGGCGTCCACCTTCTCGATGCGAAGGTTCGTCGCCGTATGCTGCGCCGCGCCGTAATGACCGGGCATCTTCTTGCCCTTGATGACGCGCGACGGGTCCGTGCCCGCGCCAATGGAGCCCGGCTTGCGATGCTTGGTATTGCCGTGCGTGTTCGGACCGCCGCCGAAACCATGGCGCTTCACCACGCCCTGGAAGCCGCGGCCCTTGGACGTCCCCGTCACCTTCACGCGCTCACCCGGCGTGAAGATGTTCACGGTGATCGTCTCACCCACGGAGTACGACGGCGCCTCGGCATTGCCCGGCGCGTCGTCGAGACGGAAGCTCTTGAGCACGCGCGGCGCGGCCTCGAGGCCGGCCTTCTTCGCGTGACCCAGCTCCGCCTTGGTCGCGCGACGGCCCTTGGGCGTGCGCTCCCCCTTCTTGTTGGGACGCGCCGTGCGCTGCGCCCCATATCCGAGCTCCACCGAAGCGAAACCGGCCGCGTCCGCCGTCATCACCTTCGTGACGGGGTTGGGCGTGGCCTCCACCACGGTGCAGGGCACTTGCTGCCCCTGCTCGTTGAACAGCTGGGTCATGCCCAGCTTCTTGCCGATGATGCCGATCATGAAATGACTCACTCCGTACGAGTCGCGGTGCTTCCGGAGAAGCAACCGTTGGACTGTGGATGAAGCCGCCCTGTGCAGCCCCACCAGTACGCGTCGCGATGTTCCGCGACGTGAACTTCCGTTTCCCTGCGTTTTTCCTCTTCCCGCTTTACAACCTTACGCCGTACAACCTTACGCTTCTCGTTGGTTCTATTCGACTTTGATCTCGACGTCCACGCCTGCCGGCAGGTCGAGCTTTGTCAGCGCGTCCACCGTGCCCGCGCGAGAATCGAGGATGTCGATGACGCGCTTGTGCGTCTTCAGTTCGAACTGCTCACGCGACTTCTTGTCGACGTGCGGCGAACGGAGCACCGTCCAACGCTGCGTCTTGGTCGGGAGCGGGATCGGCCCCGACACCGACGCGCCGGTCTTCTCGGCCGTGCGGACAATGTCCGCCGAAGCCTGGTCGATCACGGCGTGGTCGAATGCCTTGAGGCGAATGCGAATGCGGCCAGCCATCAGAGTTCCGTGTGGGAACCAGTCGAGCGACGGGAGCCGGTGAATCACCGACTCCCGTCGATCTGCCGGTTCTGGTTAGGCGAGGATCTTCGTAACGACGCCGGCGCCGACCGTACGACCACCCTCACGGATGGCGAAGCGCAGCTGCTCTTCCATGGCGATCGGGATGATGAGCTCGATGGTCATCGTCACGTTGTCGCCCGGCATCACCATCTCCATCCCCTCGGGGAGCTCGATGTTGCCCGTCACGTCCGTCGTGCGGA
>NZ_DLHL01000056.1:8796-9483 GCF_002483225.1 Gemmatimonas sp. UBA7669
GTAGCCCTTGAAGAACGGCGTGTGGCGGCCACCCTCTTCCTTCGTGAGGACGTAGACCTCGGCCGTGAACTTCGTGTGCGGCTTGATCGAGTTCGGCTTGGCCAGCACCATGCCGCGCTCGATGTCTTCCTTCGCAATGCCGCGGAGGAGGAGACCGACGTTGTCACCGGCCTGGCCTTCGTCCAGCAGCTTGCGGAACATTTCGACGCCCGTCACGGTCGTCTTCTTTTCGCTGTTGTAGCCGACGACCTGCACTTCTTCGCCGACCTTGATGATGCCGCGCTCGATACGCCCCGTGGCCACCGTGCCGCGACCCGTGATCGAGAACACGTCTTCGACCGGGAGGAGGAACGGCTTGTCCGTCTCACGGACGGGCTCCGGGATGTACGTGTCGAGGGCATCGTACAGCTTCTGGAACTCCGCCACCCACTTCGGATCGCCGTTGATGGCGTTGATGGCCGAGCCGCGGATGACCGGCGCGTTGTCGCCGTCGTAATCGTACTTCGACAGCAGCTCACGCACTTCGAGCTCGACGAGGTCGAGGAGCTCTTCGTCTTCCACCAGGTCGCACTTGTTGAGGAACACGACGACCTTCGGCACGTTCACCTGGCGCGCCAGGAGGATGTGCTCGCGGGTCTGCGGCATCGGGCCGTCCACGGCCGACACCACCAGGATCGCGCCGTCCAT
>NZ_DLHL01000056.1:9497-25964 GCF_002483225.1 Gemmatimonas sp. UBA7669
CATGTTCTTCACGTAGTCGGCGTGACCCGGGCAGTCGACGTGCGCGTAGTGACGGTTCTCCGTCTCGTACTCCACGTGCGACGTGGCGATCGTCAGGATCTTCGTCGAGTCACGACGGCCCTGCGACTCGGACGCCTTCGCGACTTCGTCGTAGGCGACGTACTTCGTGCCGTAGCCCTTGTCCGACGAGATCTTCGTGAGTGCCGCGGTCGTGGTGGTCTTGCCGTGGTCGACGTGGCCGATCGTACCCACGTTCACGTGCGGCTTGTTCCGCTCGAACTTTGCCTTGCCCATGGTTCTGTCTGTGCTTGGGTAGTGAATGAGGGGTGAGGCTTACGCCTTCACCTTGCTGATGATCTCTTCGGCCTTCGACTTCGGCACTTCTTCGTAGTGCGAGAACTCCATCGAGTAGACCGCGCGCCCCTGCGACATGCTGCGCAGACGCGTCGAGTAGCCGAACATCTCCGCCAGCGGCACCGTGGCCGAGATGACCTGCGCCTCACCACGCTGCGTCATGCCGCCGATCTTGCCGCGCCGCGAGGAGAGATCGCCGAGGACGTCGCCCATGTACGCTTCGGGGCTCACGACCTCGACCTTCATCACCGGCTCCAGCAGGCAGGGGCTGGCCGCCTTCGCGGCCTCCTTGAACGCCATGGACCCGGCAATCTTGAACGCCATTTCCGACGAGTCGACTTCGTGGTACGAACCGAAGGTCAGCTGGACCTTCACGTCCACCACCGGATAGCCGGCGAGGACACCGTTCTCGAGGGCTTCCTTGATGCCCTGCTCGACCGGTCCGATGTACTCACGCGGGATCACGCCGCCCACGATCTTGTCTTCGAACACGAAGCCCTGGCCCTGTTCGGACGGCTCCATGTTGATGACCACGTGACCGTACTGACCCTTACCGCCCGACTGACGGACGAACTTGCCTTCCACCTTTTCGACGCGCTTCTTGATCGTCTCACGGTAGGCCACCTGCGGGCGACCCACGTTCGCGTCGACCTTGAACTCGCGCATCATGCGGTCGACGATGATCTCGAGGTGCAGCTCACCCATGCCGGCGATGATCGTCTGACCGGTCTCGGCATCGGAGCGCACGCGGAACGTCGGATCTTCCTCAGCCAGCTTCTGCAGCGCGATGGCCAACTTGTCCTGGTCGGCCTTCGTCTTCGGCTCGATGGCCACGTCGATGACGGGGGCCGGGAACTTCATGGCCTCGAGGATGAGCGGATTGTCTTCCGTGCACAGCGTGTCGCCCGTGCGCGTGTCCTTGAGACCGATGGCGGCGGCGATGTCACCGGCGCGCACTTCCTCGATTTCCTCGCGCTTGTTGGCGTGCATCTGGAGCAGACGGCCCACACGCTCGCGCTTGTCCTTCGTGCTGTTGTACACGTAGCTGCCCGAGTTGAGCACGCCCGAATACACGCGGAAGAAGGTCAGCTTTCCGACGAACGGGTCGGTGGCAATCTTGAACGCCAGCGCCGCGAACGGCGCGTCGTCCTTGATCGGCGCATCGATGAACGTTTCGTCGTGGTGCGGCAGGTGCCCCTGGATGGCCGGGACGTCGATCGGCGCCGGGAGGTAATCGATCACGGCGTCGAGAAGCGCCTGCACGCCCTTGTTCTTGAACGAGGCGCCGCAGAAGACCGGGATAAATTCCATCGCGATGGTCGCCTTGCGGATGGCCTGACGGATCTCGGCCATCGAAAGCTCCTCACCCGCGAGGTACTTCTCCATCAGCGCTTCGTCGTATTCGACGGCGGCTTCGATGGCCTCGTGGCGGGCCTGCTCGCACGCGTCCTTGAACTCAGCCGGCACTTCGACCACCGAGAACGTCTTGCCCATCGTCTCGTCATGGAAGATGTACTGCTTGCGCTCGAGCACGTCGATGTGGCCCGTGAACGTCTCACCCGAACCGACCGGCAGCTGCAGCGGGAACGCGCGCTTGCTCAGGCGGTCGCGGATCATGGCGAGGCAGCGATCGAAGTTCGCGCCCACACGATCCATCTTGTTCGAGAAGATCATGCGCGGCACGCGATAGCGATCGGCCTGACGCCACACGGTCTCGGTCTGCGGCTCCACGCCGGCGACGGAGTCGAGCAGCGTGACGGCGCCGTCGAGCACGCGGAGCGAACGCTCCACTTCGACGGTGAAGTCCACGTGGCCCGGCGTGTCGATGATGTTGATCCGGTACTCCGGACCGTCACCCTTCTTGTCGCTCTGGCCATGGCGCTGCCAGAAGCAGGTCGTCGCGGCCGACGTGATCGTGATGCCGCGCTCCTGTTCCTGCTCCATCCAGTCCATGGTGGCGGCGCCATCGTGGACTTCACCGATCTTGTGCGACTTCCCCGTGTAATAGAGGATGCGCTCGGTGGTCGTCGTCTTGCCGGCATCGATGTGCGCCATGATGCCGATATTTCGGTAGTGCTCGAGCGGGGTCGTACGCGGCATAGTCGTCGGTCAGCGCCGCCAGGGCGGCGCAGTGGAAAACGAAAGTGAACCAGCAAAAAAACGGCTGGACCAGACCTCCCATGTGGGGAGCGGTATCCATCCGCTGTCGCCGGGTACGCTCGCCGCTGCTGCGCGAGTGGGGACCCAAGCGCGCCACCTGTCGAAGAACTGCCGACTCCAACTGGTGACGTCGAATTGACTGCGTTTTGGTGCAGACTCACAAGTTCACTAATCCAGGCGGCGCTGTCAAGGCGTGGTACCTGTGCGTTTTGCCGCGCCGCGGGCGCCGATTTGGAGCCCCGCGTTTACATGAAGCGCAGCCGCGTGGAGCGTCTGCAACAGTAGGGCACCCAGTTGTTTCACCAATGCAGCAGTTTTGAGCCCATGCCAAAGGTCACACATCCATGGCGGGGTTCAGTTCTGTGACAGACGACGCCTCGGAGATTGGTGCACAAAACGTTGACCAACAAACACTTACCACTATCTTTCCACAACGGACTCAGCCGCAAGCTGTGATGACAGGGTATGGTCGAGGCCGGCTCTGGTACGCGTGATGCACTTCACAGGGCCAGGAGCAGCGCAGCTCGCTACCGCTCCGCTACATTACCAGGTCATGAGGCCTACCATGAAGTTCACGACCCTGCTGTCCATCGGACTCCTGTCGCTGCCCACCACCCTGCTCGCGCAGGGACAGGTGGTCGGCCCCAATGGTACGTCCGTGCTCGGCGACCCCACCAACTGGACCTATTCCCAGCAGGCTGGCGGATCGGCACAGGTCACCACTGCCCTGCCCTGCGGCACCGAGACCATCGGGCCGTGCAGCGGCGGCTATGGCAACGTCGGAAGCGGGTCGCTCGAGCTGTCGGTGACCGGCAACGGCTCCATCACCGCCGGCTACGACGACTGGGCCTTCTACTATCTGTATGCCGGCGGCAGCGCGGCCAACACCATCAACACCGGCGCCTCGTTCGGCAATCTGGAGAAGCTGAGCGCGCTCTCCTTCGACTGGTACCGTACCGGCCTGTCGGGTTGGGATGCGCCGGTGGGCAGCGTGCAGAACACCGACAACAAGCCCATCACGCCCGCCGACTGGGCCTACAAGACGCCGGTGCTGCGCCTGCAGCTGCGCGAATACCGCGACGGCAAGCCCGATGTGCTGAGTGAACTGGTGTGGGAAGGCTACTACAACCAGTGCGCCCTTGGCGCCGATCAGGTGAACTGCGCGAACAACAAGACCACGGTAGACAAGTGGGTCACCCAGGGCCAGATGCAGTTGGGCAACTTCTGGTACGTGGCGCCTCCCGCGCAGAACGGCACGGCGGGCTACAGCCAGAACGGCTCCTGCTCATCGCAAATGAGCTTCTGGGCGGGTGGTGTGGATGCGGCCAATGCGGCCAACCTGTTCAGCGAGAACGGATGCCTGTTCGGCGCGAACGTCGAAGTCATCGGCATTGCCGTCGGTGTGGGCAGCCAGTGGCCGCTTCCGTGGCATGGCGCCGTCGACAACGTCCGCATGGGCTTCACCGGTCAGGACGGTTATGCCGTCAACACGAACTTCGACTTCGTTCCAGTTCCCGAGCCCTCGTCGATCGCCCTGCTCGGTCTCGGCCTCGCGGGTCTTGCGGCAACGCGCCGTCGCCGTCGCATGAACGGATAAAAATGTGCGCAGCGGACTAACCCTCCGCAGACCTGCTCGCCATATTGCGCCCGGCCCGTCTCTGTGACGGGCCGGGCGTTCGTTCGTGGTACCGTGGGACGGCTTTCGGCCCGCCACATGACGGCGGGTTCCTGTCCGATGACAGGGTCGCTCCTGGCGCCGCTGCGACACCCGGCGTCTCCCTCCTCGACGTGTTCACATGTCCGCCCCTCCCGTGAAGCACACCGTCTGCCTGGTCATCGGCACGCGCCCCGAAGCCATCAAGATGGCCCCGGTCGTCGCGGCCATCCGCGAGCATCCGCATCTCGAGGCGCTCGTCATTGCCACCACGCAGCACCGCGAAATGCTCAAACAGGCGCTCGATGTCTTCGGCATAGAACCCGACATCGATCTTGGCCTCATGCAGAACGGGCAGAACCTGGGCGTATTCACCTCGCGCGCCATGGCCGCCCTCACCGAGTGCTTCCTCGAGCACCGACCGGACTTCCTGCTTGTCCAGGGAGATACGTCCACGGTGACGGCCGCCTGTCTCGCGGGATTCTACCAGGGCATTCCCATCGGACACATCGAAGCCGGCCTGCGGTCTTTCGATCTGTCGAGTCCCTTCCCCGAGGAAGTGAACCGCCGCATCGCCACCTGCACGGCGAATGTGCATTTCGCGCCCACCAACGAGGCGCGCAACAACCTCATCTCCGAAGGCATCCCGGAGAGCGACATCTTCGTCACCGGCAACACGGTGGTCGATGCCATGCACATGATTCCGCGTCGGGAAACGTTCGAGACCGCGGCACTGAATGGCATCCCCTGGGATGACAGTCAGGTGCTCGTGACCACGGTACACCGCCGCGAATCGCTGGGTGAACATCTCGAGGCCATCTGCGACGCACTCGAAGCCATTGTGCGCCTGCATGCCAACGTGCACATCGCCTTCCCCGTGCACCTCAACCCGCGCGTACGTGACGTGGTACACGCGCGGCTCGCCGGCATTCCGCGCATTCACCTGCTCGATCCGCTGCCCTATCCCGAGCTGCTCGAACTGCTGCGGCGTTCGCACTTCGTGCTCTCCGACTCCGGTGGCATCCAGGAAGAGGTGCCCACGCTCGGCAAGCCCATTCTCATCTTGCGCGATACCACCGAGCGCCCCGAAGTGGTGCACGCCGGTTTTGGTGAGCTGGTGGGAACCGATGCCACACGCATTCTCGCCCGCACGTCGGCGTTGCTTACCGACCACGCGCTGTACACCCAACGCTCCTCCGGCCGCAATCCGTTCGGCGATGGACGCGCCGCGTTTCGCATTGCGGAAGTCATCGACACGCTGCTGCGTCATCCGCCTGAGCGTCGCGGCCCGCGCCGCCTTGATCATGACCAGGTGAACGCCACGCTGGAACGTCTGTCGGGTGCCAGCTGATATGCTGCGCCTTTCTCTGTCGGTGCGCGCGATGCGTACCCGGGCGGCGGCCCTTGTCCTGACCGCCCTGCTCTGGCCGCAACGCAGTGACGCCCAGGCCCCACTTGCCGGCGGGCTCCCCGGCTCATGGGCGGAGGTGAATGCGTTTGCCCAACGTGTCACCAATGATTTTGGTGACTGGTCCGGCGCTTACGCGCGTGTGGTCAACCCGCGTGCCATGGACACGTTCTACGGTGAGGTGCTCGCGCTGCGCGGCTTCCGTGAACAGGGCATCCAGGTGGGCGCCGCCCATCGGCACGACTGGAACGCACGGCTCTTTCACGTCATTGGCGTGAATGTGGGCGACGGGTCGCCCATTCTGCCGCGTCTGCGCAGCGATGCACAAGTCGGTCTCAGACTCGGCGCGCGCAAGGAGTGGCAGGTCACCGGCGGCGGTTCGTACGTCAAATCGCCGTTCGAGTTGTACGATGTGGCTGCCACCGGATCGATTGCGTGGTTTGCCCCCAAGGCGCTGCTGCTCGAAGTGTCGGGGCGGTACAACACCAGTCAGCCCGGCACCATCCGCTCGCACCGCCTTCAGGGGGTGAGCATTCTCACACCCTCACCGCGTCGCAGTTTTTCGGTGCGTGTGGGGGGCGGCAGTGAGGGCTGGCAGATCATCTCCGCGAACACGACGCTCCGGCGCTTTCATTCGCAGGAGTATGCGCTGGCCTGGCGCGAAAAGCTCACGACGCAGTGGGCCCTCAGTCTGCAGGGCGACCGCTACGTCAATCCGTTCTTCTCTCGAACCGGAGTGACCCTCGGTGTCGCGCGTTACTGGTAAGCCGTCCCGGCGCATAGACCAATTGCGTGATCGTGGGTTCCGCGGCGGGCGCATCGCGCCACACCGCGCGATGATCGGCCTCGAGATCTCCTGGACCCTGCTCGTCGATCTCTTCGTGCTGCCGATGATGTTCGCGGTGGCCATGTTCGCGCTGCTCGACCCGCTCATGGGCGCATGGCGCGAGTTCTTCAATGCCATTCGCGACCCCCTCGGACTCCCCGGCGTGGTATCGACGCGGGTCTTCGAAGTGGGGCCGCTTGGCGTGGCCATTCCGTACTTCACGGCGGGCAGCTTCTGGCCCGAGCCGCGCGATCTGCAGACGGGATGGCTGGTCACCGTCGTGCTCTTCGCCGTCAGCTTCTTTCTCAAGGACCGCTGGCTGCCCTTCGGTTACCTGTTGCGCTTTCTCGCGGCCATTCAGCTGACGGCGCAGCTCTGGTTTACCTTTGCCGCGCCGCCGTTCACCTACGACCTCCCGTCATACACGGCCGGGTTGCTCATCTGCGGTGTGGTCATTCTGGTGCTCTCGCCGTTTCTGGTGGCGTTCACCTTCCACATCTTCGATTTCCTGCTCTGGCAGAAGGTCGCCATGGGCACGCTGCTGCTGGCCCACCTGAGCGTCCTGCTGCCGCTGCAGGCGGCCGTGCATACCTGGGTCATCCATCGCGCCTCCTTGTTGGCGATGCCCATGCTGTTTCTGGTCTTCGGCGTGCTGCTCGACGTATTCGTGTACGTGGCGCTCTATGGCTGGGGCATGAGCTGGCGATCGGGTGGCGTGCTTGATTCGGTGGAGCGACGCCCGCCCACCATGCCGACGCGCTACCCCGAAGACCGTCCGCGTCCCACCCCCACGCCGCAGTCGGTGCGGGCCATCACGCCCATCGGCTCGCAGATCATTCGCGCCCTCGGTTACGGCTCGATGCTGGTGCGGCGTCTGGGCCTCGGGGGCCGTCCATGAACACACTGGTCGGCTTTGCCAACGTGGGACTCTGGGTGTGCATCGTGATCCTCGCGATCTACACCCTGCGGCACTACTTCTTCACGCTCAATCGCCTGTTCGGACGGCATCGTCAGCCCTTCGTCGACGTCATTCAGGCCGACTGGCCTTCACTCGTGGTGTTTGTGCCGGCGCACAACGAGGAGCGCGTCATCCGTGATTCACTCGATGCGCTGCTCACCTGCGACTATCCCGAGGACCGGCTCAAGATCGTGCCGGTGGATGACCGCTCCACGGATGACACGCGCAACATCCTGAAGGAGTACGCTGAGAACTATCCGGGGCGCATCATTCCCTTCCTGCGTGACGAAGGCATTCCCGGCAAGGCCGCGGCGCTGGCTGACGCGATGGCGCTGCATCAGGATGAAATCTTCCTGGTGTTCGATGCCGACTACATCCCCGGTGAACGTCTGCTCAAGCAGCTCGTCGCGCCGTTCTTCGACGCGGAAGTGGGCGCGGTCATGGGCCGCGTCGTGCCACTCAACGTGGGGCTGTCATTGCTCACGCGTCTGCTCGACCTCGAGCGCGCCGGCGGCTATCAGGTGGACCAGCAGGCCCGCATGAACCTGCGTCTCGTGCCGCAGTACGGCGGCACCGTGGGTGGCGTGCGCCGCGCGGCGCTCGAACACGTGGGCGGCTGGAACGTGGACTCGCTGGCCGAGGACACCGACCTCACGGTGCGCCTGGTGATCGCCGGTTGGGAGGTCGTGTACCAGAATCGCTCGGAGTGCTACGAAGAAGTGCCCGAGACCTGGGAGTCGCGCATCCGGCAGATCAAGCGCTGGGCCAAGGGGCACAATCAGGCGCTGCGTCGGTATGTGGCCGCGCTGCTCACCAATCGCTCGCGCCTGCCTCTGGCACAGGTGATCGACGGCGCGTTGCTGCTCGGCGTGTTTGTCGTGCCCCTGGTGCTCGCCGTGGGTTGGCTCTGCACCATCATTCTGTTCTTCGCCGGCTATCCGCCCGAGTGGGGGCGCTTCACCGTGCTCGCGATCTCGTCGTTCAACACCGTCGGCAACTTCGCCGCGTTCTTCCAGGTGGCTGCCGCCAGTCGTCTCGATGGATCGCGCGAACGCATTCGTATGCTGCCATTCCTCTTCCTCGGCTTCCTCGTGAGCACCTTTGCCGTGGGTCGCGCGTCGCTGTCCCGCGCGTCGTGGCTGCGTGGCCGTCCGGTGCAGTGGCAGAAGACCGAGCGGCACCGTGAAGGCCGTGCCAACGTGGGCGGGAACGGAGGGCGCCTTTGATGCCGACCACACCAGGCATGGCCTTCGCCCTGCTGCTGCTGGCGCTGTTCGCGTGGATGGCGCTGCCCCTCATTCCCGCGTTCATGGAGTTGCTGCGACCGCGCGATGCAGCGCCATTGAGCGCCGTTGGCAACGACGCGGGCAAGCTCACGTATTTCGCCGACTCGTTCACCAAGCGCGCGCAGCGTGAAGGCCTGCTGGGCACCATGGTGCCGCCGCGGCTTGGTGATGGCACGCCCGTGCTGTCGCATTCGCAGGGCGCGCCGCTGGTCAAGCAGCGCAAGCCCATCGAAGACATGGTCGTGCTGATGGACAGCACACCGCTGCCCGAAGACTGTGAGCTGGCCACCGAGGTGTTGGCGCGCCTCACGGTGCGCGGCAGTAACGGTGTGGTGTATCGGGCATTGCTGGGGCAGCGCGACGTGTACCTCGGCGAACGCTCCACCGTGCTGCGCTGGGTGCACGCCAAGGGCCGACTCGAGGTGGCCAATCATTGTCGCCTGCTCGGACGCGCCACGGCCGAACGCACGATCGTGTTGGGCACCGACGTTACCTTCGAGCGACTCGAAGCCGGTGTCATTCGCGTGACTGATGTCGAGACGGTTGAAGCTCCCACGCTACCCACGGGCGCCTATGAGCGCTTTGTGCCCAGCTACGGCAAGCAGTTGGCGCCCGCATACTGGCGCATCGATGGTGGCCTGCCCATCACCGCTGGTTCAGCGTTCATTGGCTCCGCCATTGCGACCGGATCCATCGTCGTCAACGACGGCGCACGCGTGACGGGTTCACTCAAGGCACACGACGAAATCATCGTGCGCAGCGGTGCGGTGGTGACCGGCTCACTGTCTGCACGCAAGCGCATCACGCTCGAGCGCGGCGCACGCGTCACCGGCCCCATCATCTCCGAGGAAGCCATTGTGGTGGAGGCGGTGGTGGTGGGCAGCAGCACCAAGCCCACAACCATCACGGCACCGGTCGTGCGTCTGCTGCCGGGTGCAACCGTCTATGGCGCCGTCATGGCCAGTGAGAACGGGCTGACCGTGGCGTAGTGGCAGTGACGTTAGCGGCGGCACGCCGATGGCTGGCGCAAAAGCAACGGGGCCCCGGATTGAATCCGGGGCCCCGTTGTGTATTCGCCGTAGCGAAAGACCTTACCAGCGATAGTGCGCGAAGGCCTTGTTGGCCTCGGCCATGCGGTGCGTGTCTTCCTTCTTCTTGATGGCATTGCCTTCGCCACGCGCCGCAGCCAGCACTTCGGCAGCGAGCTTCTCGGGCATGCTCTTCTCGTTGCGATCGCGCGAGTACGAGATGAGCCAGCGCATGGCCAGCGCCGTACGGCGGTCCTGACGGACTTCCACGGGCACCTGGTAGGTGGCACCACCAACGCGGCGGCTCTTGACCTCGATGACCGGCTTGAGGTTGTTGAGCGCCTGCTTGAACACGCCCACACCCGGCTGGCTCGTCTTGGCTTCGACGATGTCCATCGCGCTGTAGAAGATGCCTTCCGCGGTGGACTTCTTGCCCTGCGACATCAGGTTGTTGATGAACTTCGAGACAGTCTGGCTGTCATAGCGCGCATCAGGCAACACGACGCGCTTCACGGCACTCTTGCGACGGCTCACTTCTTCTTACCTCCCGCAGCGGCCTGGCCCGGCTTGGGGCGCTTGGTGCCGTACTTCGAACGGCTCTGATTGCGGCCGTTGACGCCCGAGGCGTCGAGCGTACCGCGGACGATGTGGTAACGCACGCCCGGCAGGTCCTTCACACGGCCGCCGCGCACGAGCACGATCGAGTGTTCCTGCAGGTTGTGGCCTTCACCGGGAATGTACGCGGTGACCTCGAGCTGGTTCGTGAGACGAACACGCGCAACCTTGCGCAGCGCCGAGTTGGGCTTCTTGGGCGTCGTGGTATAGACGCGGGTGCACACGCCACGCTTGAACGGATTGCTCTTGAGCGCGGGTGCCTTGGACTTCTCCACCACGTCCTTTCGGGCGCGGCGGACCAGCTGGTTGATCGTAGGCATCAGGGTCTGGTGGCCCATCGACACAGGCCGATGGGAAGTTCGTACGCCGACTTCTACGTGGATCGCCTCGCCAACAAACTGAGGTCCGAATGCGAGGCGGCACGGAACAGAACCCTAAGCTTAGGCAGGACCGGAGGGCGGGTCAACCGCTCCCCACCCTTTTCCGGTCACTTTCAGCTCTCCCTGGGGCCGATCCATGAGCCCGGTACCGGGCCGGGCGTGGCCGGCCTACTTGCCACCCGCCAGGCTGGCCTTGACCAGCTCGCCGATCCGCTTCTCCAACCCGCCGATCGAGTTGCACCGCACATCGCTGGACGCGGCCGTGGTGGGATTGCGTCCCGTGCCCTCCACGGTGCTTTCGATGACGCTGGTGCCGGGCGCATCGCCGGCCACCACCCGCGACTGGATGGTGAGGGTGAGCTGATAGGTCTCGGCATTGGGCATGCCGCTGTCCCCACCGCAATCCACCGCCCGCATGGTGGGCACGTCGCCAATGCGGCGCCTGACGCGGTACGCCTGGTTGGCCACAGTCCTTGCCGCCTGATTGAGGTCAGTGACCGGGATCTTGAGTGTGCCGTAGGCCGCCGCCAGCGCCTGAAAGGCGGCGTCGGGCGCGGCGGGCACCACGAGGCGGTTGACCGAAGTATTGGTGACCATGTTGACCCCGGTGGCCGAACCCGACATGCCCTGCAGCACGGCGGTCTGGACACGACTGCCCCCCATGTCGTCCGGCCGCGCCGCGGCGCTGCCACTGCCGCCACCCGAGGCACAGGCCCCCAATAGGGCGCTGAAGGCCAACAGGCTCGCGGTGGCCCATCCGGAACGGGGCCTGGGTATTTGCCGACCACCCGCCTTAACGCCCCCCGATGTAGCCGCGTCCCCCGATTGGCGAATCACAGGGGCTGCGAAGAACGTAGAGCGCCAGAGAGGGTGGAGCATACGCATGGCCGACTCCTGATGCATCATTCGGGGGAGCTGCGGTGTCTCACCTTCGGCAAGAGCGCCGAGGTGTGAAGCCGAGCCGTGAGGGACAAAGCGGCGGGTTCTGGGGCGCTACGATATGGCCCGTTTCGTTTTGACGCCATATCGTGCCATAGGTTCCACATCCCGATTCACCGCTGGTCCCGATACCCGTGAGCGATTTTCAGGCCCGACTTCAGCAGGCACTCGACACCGACTTCCAGATTGAACGGGAACTCGGCGGCGCCGGCATGTCCCGCGTCTTCGTGGCCACCGAGCGGGCCCTGCAGCGACGCGTGGTCATCAAGGTGCTGCCGCCCGAACTGGCCGCCGGCGTGAACGTCGAGCGCTTCCGCCGCGAAATACAGCTCGCGGCGCAGCTGCAGCATCCGCATATCGTCCCGCTGCTCTCGGCGGGCGATGACCGGGGCCTGCTGTGGTTCTCCATGCCCTACGTCGAGGGCGAGTCGCTGCGCGGCACGCTCACGCGGCAAGAGCGGCTGTCCGCGCGCGATGTGGTGCGCATTCTCCATGATGTCGTGGACGCGCTGGCCTACGCCCATGCGCGCGGTGTCGTGCATCGCGATATCAAGCCCGACAACATTCTCACGTCGGGTATGCACGCGCTGGTCACCGACTTCGGTGTGGCCAAGGCGCTCAGTGCGGCCAGCCCTGTGCCGGGTGGCACCACGACAGGCATGGCCATAGGTACGCCGGCCTACATGGCGCCCGAGCAACTGGCTGCCGACCCGGCCGCTGATCATCGTGTGGATCTTTATGCGGTGGGGCTTCTGGCGTACGAGCTGCTGACCGGAAAGGGCCCGTTTGCGGGCACTTCACCGCAGGCCACGCTGGCGGCGCAGCTCACCCAGATGCCGGAGCCGCCGCATCGCACCTTCAGCGACATCCCCGAGTCGCTGTCGACGCTCATCATGCACTGTCTCGAAAAGGACGCGGGCAAGCGGCCGGCCACGGCCACGGCGCTGCTCGCTGAGCTCGAGGCCCTGCCGCCCATGTCCGGTGCAATGTTGGCGCCGCCGCGTCGGCCACGTCGGACCGCGCTCTGGCTCACCGTCGGTACGCTGGGGGCGGCCGCTGCGCTGTGGGCCATGACGGCGCGCCCCTGGCAGGCTTCGCGCGAGAGTTCAGGGGCTAGCGGACGCAGCCCTGACGCCCTGCGCGCACGTGACATAGGCCCGGGAGCCGGTGCCCGCAGCATGGACATCGCGGTGGGCAATGACGGCGACACTGCCGTCGTCGGCGACAGCAGCGCGCCCGTGTTTCGCGCCATGGGTGATGCAGCCCCGTCGCTCACTCTGCCGCTGGTCATCACGCGCGCCGAGTCGCTGGCGATTGCCGAGGCCGTGCGGAAGCGTCAGCAGGAGGAACGGGCTGCGGCACCGTTGCCGGCACCAGCGTCCGTTTCGGGTGCCGTGACTCCGCGCCGCAGCGGCACCGCCACCAACGAGCGTGTCGTCGCTTCGGGCGATACCATCGGCATCCCCTTGGGCGCTGTGGGCAGCGGGAGCAACGCACGGGTGTATGTGCGCACCATCGACGGTGTGACGGAAATCGATCGCGCGCTCATCAGGGCGGAGGTCGGTCGCATCTTTGCCGACTCCATGGCGCGGGCCATGCGGCATCTCGATTCCGCCATGGCAGCGTCACCGCGCAGCTTTCGCTTCACGCCCACGCGTCCGGTGGCGCCGAGCACGGTTATGCCGCTCATGGCGCCGCCACGTGATGCGCGGCTGCGCGTCGTCGTCACGCCCTACACCAACTCCACGGGCAGTGGCAAGTACAGCAGCATGTCACGCGGACTCGCTGACGAATTGCGCAGCGGCATCAGCGCCGAGCGCTTTGACGTGGTACCTGAAGACATGGTAGAGAAGGCGTTGCGTTCGCTGCCCGATCGCATGTCAGTGGGCTGGGCGCTGCGCGCGGACTATGTGGTGAGTGGTGTGCTCGCTGCACGCGGCGACACGCTGCTGCTGATTACCATGCTTACCGATGTACGTACGGGCCGCTTCTCCAAGGGCACAGAGGAAGTCTTCTCGGCCACCGAGCCGGCCAAGGCCATGGAAATGGCGCGCCGGCAGGTGACGGCCTGGCTGGATACGGCCGCCACCATGGCCGCGCGTCGTGGGAGCCGGGGGCCGGCGGGTGAACCCATTCGGTGAACCGATTCGGTGAACCCATTCGGTGAACCGCTCCGGTGACGTTCGCCGGTGAACCTCAGCGCTGATGGCGGGTAGCAGGCATCGTCGCGTCCCCCTCCTGCGCGGTCCCTCCCTCAGTCCTGTCCGTCGGAGTATGCAATGCGTCGGCCGGTAACACTGTGTCTGGCGGTTCTCTGTGCGATCACCGGCGCATCATGCCGCGCCAATTCGCGGGACCTGGCGCGTCTTGAGCGCGGAACCAGGCCGGCGGACTTTTCGCCGTCGCTTGGCACGGGTGTGATGCCCGGAACGGGGGCGCCGGCGCCGATTGACAGCCTCATGCCCAGCGATCCGAGCGCAGCGGATTCCCTGCCTGCAGGCATCAACGGATTCAGCGACACCGAGCTGTCGTTCATCCTCATCACCACGGACACGCTGGGGCGGCGTCCCCCGTTGGGACGGAAGCTGCTCAACGCCATCCACACGCAGTGCATTCCGATCGACGCGCACAGCAGCGCTGAGGTCGCGGTGGCCACGGCGCGCCGACATGCGGAGCGCAATCAACGCGTACCGTTCGACAGCCTGACGCCGGTTGGCATGTGTGGCAACCTGGCGTGGCGTCTGGCCATCAAGTTGTCCGATACGGTGCCCCTGCGCTGGAAGGCCGAATGGGCCGCGTGGAATCTGCTCCACCTGCGACCTTCGTTGCGCGCGCTGGCGCTGCGCGAGTTCGACGCGGATCTCGCACGCTTCCTCGCGGCTGGTGACACCGCGAGTGTGCGCGACGCCCTCGAGTATTTCGCCGGCGAAATGTGGGTGCGTGCGCAGGCCAGGCTCGAGCGTCCGCTGCAAGCGGTGTCAGACGACGAGCACGCGGTGCACAAGCTCGACGTGTCGGTGCCGCCGCTCATGGTCTTGCCGCCCGTGCCCCCGGCATCTCGTGAGTTGGGCGTGTCCGAAGCGGAATGGACCGCACGGCTCTACACGCGTCTGGCAGAGTTCACCCCAGTGCCAGGGCGTTCGCAGGTATTGCGGTTGGCGCTTGCGCCGTGGGTGGCCACGCGCGACTGGGACGCGCTCGACTCGGCGGCCACCGCCCTGCAGCAACTTGCCCCCCGTGATTCAGCCGTGGTCATGGCGACGGCGTTGGCGCGCTATCACAAGAGCGGTCTCGCACTGGACAAACTGGATGCGGTGTCGGCCGTGTTCGACTCGGTGGTGCGCCTGTTGCCTTCCGCGGACTCGGCGCGATTCGACGGCTTTGATGATGTGCTCACGCGTGATGACGACGTCTGGCGCTACGGTTTTCTGCCCAGCACACGTGAGGCCATCGAGCGTCGTGGCTGGCTCGTGCTCGACCCCATGTGGAGCACACGCGTGAATGAACTGCGCCTGGCGCGACGGGCGCGTGTGGCCGAGGCGGACTATCTCTATGCGAACGTGGCCAATACCGGTCAGAGCGGAAGCGAAACCGCGACGGGTCGCATGCATGTGCGGCGCGGCGCTCCGTCTCCGCGCTGGACCTTTGTGCGTGACCGGGGTGTGCATCGGCATTACGTCCGCCACTGGGATGGCTTGGCACAGGGGATCGCCATCACCCACTCGTTCGACTGGTGGCGCGCGTTCAGCGGAGGGCGGCAGCGTGCCGGGCTTATTGGTTACTGGGACGTGGTCGATGTCGATCCACGCGACTGTCCACCGCCAGCACGCAAGGCCAGTGAATGTGTGGAAGTGCAGCGTGCGCGTTGGACCGGTGTGCCCTTCGTGGGGCGCATGGACACCATCGACGTGATGCTCGCACGCTTCCGTGCACCGGGAGATTCCATCGACATGTATGTCGAGGGTCGCGTGCCACTGCGCAGCTTCCCGCATCGCGACACGCCACGTATGCGACCGGATGCGAAGATCACGTCTACGCTCTTTCTGCGCACGCCGCAGGGCGAGCCAATCATTGAGACCCAGACGCAGAGCGCTCTGCCTCCGTCGCGCACCATTGCGCTCACGCACGCGTGGCGTGCACGCACCGGTACGGGCGAAATCATGCATCGGGTGGAGGCGCTGGAGCCCTCGTTCGGATCCGGGGCGCGCGGCGTCATGCAGTTCACGTCCGACGCCGCCATCAAGATTCCGGTGAGCGGATTCGGCATGAGTGATGTCCTGGCCACGGGCAATGCGGTGGAAGCGCGAGTGCCAGCGCAGCGTTGGTCGGACTTCCGCATCACGGCCAATGCGGGGGTGGTGCTGCCCAAGCAGCGCTTCTCGTTGTTGTGGGAGATTTACGAGCTCACTCCCGGGCAGGATGGCCGCGTGCGCTGGAAGGTGGAGATTCAGCGCGAACAGGGAGCGCGCGTCATCACGGACGACGTACGTGATGCGCTCACGCAAGGCACCAAGGCCTCCGCCAAAGTGGTGGCAGCTGAACCCGACGCCTCCTCACTCAACTACACCCGCGAGGCGCCAGTGCGGCCCGTGCAGGTGGAACACGTGAAGATTCCGCTGCCCGACAACGCGGCGTTTGGGCGACACGTGATCTCGGTGACGGTCACTGATCTCGTGAGTGGACGACAGGTCTCGCGCAGTGTGGGAGTGAGGCTGCTGGTGCCGTCACTGCAAAAGCGCATTGAAGTGAAAGGGCCGACCATGCCCTTCTTCGTTCCGCCTCCAAAGGATTGAGACTTGGGGAGATGGGATGTGAGATGTGGGAGATGAGACAGAAATAGAGGATGAGATGTGAGCAAC
>NZ_DLHL01000056.1:26019-100663 GCF_002483225.1 Gemmatimonas sp. UBA7669
GGGTTGGGGTTGGGGTTGGGGTTGCGGTTGGGGTGCGTTGCCCGAGCACAACAGGCGACGAATTGATGAGACTTCGCGAGGCTGTTGGCGTTAGCGTGGCCCATGCCACACAATCCCGCGAGACTCAAAGTCATCGATCGCGCCTTTGCGCTGACCGTGGAAGTTCACCGGCTGGCCGAGCAACACGCCGACGGGCTCTCGGCGCGAGGACCGGGCCTCAGGTCCCAGATGCTGCGCGCCGCTGACTCGGTTGCCAGCAACCTTACCGAAGCGGCGGCGTTCGATTCGCCGAAGCGCTGCGAGTCCTTTCTGCGGGTTGCCATCGGATCATGCAATGAGCTCGAGCTGCAGCTCCGATTGGCCGTGGCCCTGTGCGCATTTCCGGACATCGCGAATGACTGGATCGACGAAACGATCGTGGTTCGCAAGATGATCTTTGGCTGGCGAAAGTACTTGCAGCGTCGGGAATCGAATGCAGGAGCCGTGGAGCCCCAGACCCCGACCCCGACCCAGACCCAGACCCAGACCCAGACTGAGACCTGAGACCTCCGACCCCAGACTCCAGACCCCAGACCCCAGACCCGGGAAACCCCGATCCCATCTCCCATCTCATTGGTTGCTCACATCTCATCCTCTATTTCTGTCCCATCTCCCACATCCCAACAAGAAACGGCCGGGAGACAAAGTCTCCCGGCCGTTTCTCTCACCATCCCACATCTCAACGAGGTTAGTCGTCGGGCATGGTGAAGGCTGTGGGCTCAAACGAAGGCAGCAGCGCCTCGAAGTTCGGCTCCAGCGCCTCGGGCACCGGCTCCGGCTCCGGCAGCGAGTCCGACTCCACATCCACTTCCTGGTAGCGGTACATACCCGTACCGGCCGGGATGAGGTGGCCGATGATGATGTTCTCCTTGAGACCCAGCAGATCGTCGCGTGAGCCACGGATGGCCGCGTCGGTGAGAACGCGCGTGGTCTCCTGGAAGGAGGCCGCCGACACAAACGACTGCGTGGTGAGCGAGGCCTTGGTGATGCCGAGCAGCAGCGGCTCTTCCGTCGCCTGACGGATCTTCCGCTTCTTGGCGTCCTCGTTCACTTCGCGGAACTGCGAGCGATCGACATGCTCGCCCTCGAGGAGTTCGGTATCGCCCGAATCCGCGATGCGTACCTTCTGGAGCATCTGCTTGACGATCACGCCGATGTGCTTGTCGTTGATCTTCACGCCCTGCAGGCGGTACACCTCCTGCACTTCGTTCAGCAGGTACTCCTGCACGGCACGCGGGCCCTTGATGCGCAGAATGTCGTGCGGGTTGACCGGACCTTCGCTGATGCGGTCACCGGCGCGCACGCGGTCGCCCTCGTGCACACGCAGGTGCTTGCCTGACGGCACCTCGTACACCTGCTCAGGCTGCGACTCGTCCACCTGCCAGACACCCTTGTCCACCGTGGCCGGACGGACGAAGACCTCGCGCTTGCCGCGCTTGATCTCGCCGAAGCGCACGAACCCGTCGATCTCGGAGATCGTCGCCGGATCCTTCGGACGACGCGCTTCGAACAGCTCGGCCACGCGCGGCAGACCACCGGTGATGTCGCGCGTCTTGTAGGCTTCGCGGCTGATCTTGGCGAGGATCGTACCGGCCGGGATCTCCTGGCCATCCTCGATCGTGATGACGGCGCCCACGGGCAGAATGAAGTCGCGCACGCGCTTCTCCTTGCCGCCCTTGTTCTGCCAGATCTCGATGTGCGGATGCAGCTTCTTCTCGCGGTCTTCGATCACCACGCGCTGACGCAGACCGGTCAGTTCGTCGAGCTCTTCCGACAGCGATTCGTCTTCCACGAGATCCACGAAGCGCACCGTACCTTCGATATCCGCGATGATCGGATTCGAGTACGGGTCCCACGTGAACACCGTGTCTTCCTTCTTCACGAACTGACCATCCTCGACCATGAGGTAGGCACCGAGCGGCACCTGCAGGCGCGCTTCGATGGCGGCATTCTTCTCCGCCGAGGCCTTGATGATCAGCTCACCTTCGTACGACGTCACGACCTTCTGGCCTTCCGGGTTGAGCACCGTCACGAGACGGTCGCCGAACTCGATGACACCGGCCTTCTTCGTCTTGCGCGCCGTCTGCTCGGCGATACGCGCCGCCGTACCACCGACGTGGAACGTACGCAGCGTGAGCTGCGTGCCGGGCTCGCCGATGGACTGCGCGGCAATGATGCCCACCGCCTCGCCCAAGTCCACCATCTGCATGGTGGCCAGGTTGCGGCCGTAGCACATGCGGCAGAGACCCCGCTTGGCTTCGCAGGTGAGCACGGAACGGATCTTCACCGTTTCGATGCCCGAGTCCTCGATGGCCTGCGCCATTTCTTCCGAGATCAGCTTGCCGGCTTCCACCAGCAGCTTCGCCCGTCCGGCCTCGTCGCGCTCCATGGGGTCGTAGACATCCTCGGCCGCCACGTTGCCCACGAGACGCTCGGCGAGCGGCTCGATGACATCCTCGCCTTCCTTCAGCGCGGCCGTGTCGATACCGAGGATCGTGCCGCAATCCTCTTCGGTGATCGTCATGTCCTGCGCCACGTCCACCAGACGACGCGTCAGGTAGCCGGCGTCGGCCGTCTTGAGCGCCGTGTCCGCCAGACCCTTGCGGGCGCCGTGCGTGGACGAGAAGTACTCGAGCACCGACAGTCCTTCACGGAAGTTCGACTTGATCGGGTTTTCGATGATTTCGCCGATACCACCCGTGAGCTTCTTCTGCGGCTTCGCCATGAGACCGCGCATACCCGCCAGCTGGCGGATCTGGTCGCGGCTACCACGGGATCCGGAGTCGAACATCATGAACACCGGATTGAAGCCACCCTGCGATTCGCGCATGGTCTTGACCATGGCGTCCGCAATGTCGGTGTTGGCGTGCGTCCAGGTGTCGATGACCTTGTTGTAGCGTTCGCCGTTCGTGATGTTGCCGGTCGCGTAGGCACGCTGGAAGCGCTCCACGCGCTCCGACGCTTCCTTGAGCAGCGACTCCTTCTCACGCGGGATGTGCAGGTCCTCGATACCGATGGACACGCCGCCGCGCGTGGCGTTGCGGAAACCGAATTCCTTGAGGCGATCGAGCAGCTGCACCGTCTCCGCGAGTCCCGCCTGGCGGTAGCTCTCGAAGACCAGCTGGCCGAGCGCCTTCTTCTTCATGTCGAAGTTCTTGAACGCCAGACCAGCCGGCACGATCGTGTCGAACAGCACACGGCCCGTGGTCGTCGTGATCCAGGTCGGCGTGTCGCCACGACGATCCAGCCAGCGGCAGGGCGTCTGCGTGGTCGCGCGCCCGTTGGCGATGGCCAGTTCCACTTCTGCCGTCGACGTGTAGGCCGGCAGCTTGGCCACCCACGCGGCATCCTTCACGAGCTTGTCGAAGTCCGTCGGCGCCTTCGTGGCCACGTAGCAACCGAGCACGATGTCCTGCGACGGCTCGGCCACCGGACGACCGTCCGACGGCTTGAGGATGTTGTTCGACGACAGCATCAGCACGCGCGCTTCGATCTGCGCCTCGAACGACAGCGGCACGTGCACGGCCATCTGGTCACCGTCGAAGTCGGCGTTGAACGCCGCGCACACGAGCGGGTGAATACGAATGGCCTTGCCTTCCACCAGCACCGGCTCGAAAGCCTGAATGCCTAGGCGATGCAGCGTGGGCGCGCGGTTGAGCAGCACCGGATGGTCGCGGATGATGCCTTCCAGCACCTCGTACACCATCGCGTTTTCGCGCTCCACGATCTTCTTGGCGCGCTTCACGGTCTCCGCTTCGCCGCTCTCCACCAGCTTGTGGATGATGAACGGCTTGAAGAGCTCGAGCGCCATGGCCTTCGGCAAGCCGCACTGGTGCAGCTTGAGCTCCGGACCCACGACGATGACCGAACGGCCCGAGTAGTCCACGCGCTTGCCGAGCAGGTTCTGACGGAACCGGCCCTGCTTGCCCTTGAGCATGTCGGACAGCGACTTGAGCGGACGCTTGCCGCGGCCACGAATGGCCTTGGAGCGACGCCCGTTGTCGAACAGCGCGTCCACCGCCTCCTGCAGCATGCGCTTCTCGTTGCGCAGGATGACTTCCGGCGCGCGATGCGAGATGAGCTTCTGGAGACGGTTGTTGCGGTTGATGACGCGGCGATACAGGTCGTTCAGGTCGGACGTCGCGAACCGGCCGCCATCGAGCGGCACGAGCGGACGCAGGTCGGGCGGGATCACCGGAATCACGTCCAGGATCATCCACTCCGGCCGATTGCGGATTTCCCCGCCCTCACCCGACGTGCGGAACGCGTCGACGATCTTCAGACGCTTCAGCATCTGCTTCTTGCGATGCTGCGAGGTCTCACCCACCACGTTCGTGCGCAGCTCCTCGGCCGTCTTGTCGACGTCGAGGCGCTTGAGCAGCTCACGCACGGCGGGCGCGCCGATGTCACACTGGAACGCCGTGTCGCCTTCGGCCTTGGCCTTCTGGCGCAGCGTCAGATACTCGTCTTCGTCGAGCAGCTGGCGCACACGCACTTCCTGGCTGCCCGGATCGATGACGATGTAGTTGCTGTAGTAGATCACCTTCTCGAGGTCACGCAGCGTGACGTCGAGCAGGTTGCCCATGGGCGACGGCAGGGTCTTGAAGAACCAGATGTGCGCGACCGGCACCGCCAGTTCAATGTGACCCATGCGCTCACGACGCACCTTGCTGAGCGTGACTTCCACGCCGCAGCGATCGCAGATCACGCCGCGATAACGGATGCGCTTGTACTTGCCGCAATGGCATTCCCAGTCCTTGACCGGACCGAAAATGCGCTCGCAGAACAGACCGTCCTTCTCAGGCTTGAAGGAGCGGTAGTTGATGGTTTCGGGCTTGGTGACTTCGCCCCACGACCACCAGGTGCGCAGACCGGCCATCTCCAGCCGCTCGCGCTCCTTGGGGTCCTTCGGGCCGCGAATCTCCTCGGGCGAGGCGATGCGGACCGACATGTAGTCGAACGCCGACGCGCGGGCTTCGCGCGTGCTGCGGAAATCGATCATGCGTTATTCCTCCCCGCCGAGGCCACCGTTGTTGCCGCCCGCATCGATGAGCTCCACACCGGGGCCACCGTCGGTGGACCCCAGCGTGACCTTGATGCCAAGCGCCTGCAGTTCCTTCACGAGCACGTTGAACGACTCCGGGATGCCGGGTTCCGGCAGGTTCTGGCCCTTCACGATGGCCTCGTACACACGGCTGCGGCCGTTCACGTCGTCAGACTTGACGGTGAGGATTTCCTGCAGCGTGTGCGCCGCGCCGTAGGCCTCGAGGGCCCACACTTCCATTTCACCGAAGCGCTGGCCGCCGAACTGCGCCTTGCCGGCGAGCGGCTGCTGCGTGACCAGCGAGTACGGTCCGATGGAACGCGCGTGAATCTTGTCGTCCACGAGGTGCGACAGCTTCAGCATGTAGATCTCACCGACCGTGACCGGCGCATGGAACGTTTCGCCCGTGCGGCCGTCACGCAGGTTCACCTTGCCAGTGGGCGTGAGCCCGGCAAGGCGAATGAGTTCGGTGGCCGCCGCATCGACATCCGCATCCTTGCCGCCCGACACCATCCCGGCGAGCGCCGGCTGACCGATGCGCAGCAGCGTATCGGCGTGCGACAGGGCCGCCTGCTCCTCGAGCAGACTGATGGCCGCCGCCGCGTCACCCGGCAGTTCCTCGACATCCTGACGGTGAATGGCAATGGCCGCCTTCACCGCGTCGATCTCACGCTCAGCCAGCACACGCGCCGACTTGATCGTGAAGTCCTTGATGCGGTTGTACAGCGCCTTCGTCTCCGCCGACATCTCCTTCGACCCGAGGTCGTTGAGATTGGCGTCGCGCAGCAGCGTGACCTTGTCCGGCAGACGACGATCGGGCTTGATGTCGGCCAGCAACACCTTGATCTCCGCCGGCGTCGCGTCCGTGCTGCTGTCACCCAGCATGAGCGTTTCGCGCGCCCAGCGCACGCCGGCCAGCTTCATGAGCAGGCCGATTTCGCGCTCGTTCGCGCCCTCGAACACCGGCGTCTTGGCGTAGAAGTTGAGCAACTTCGCGGCCCAGCCGAGGTGCGTCTCGAGGATCTGACCCACGTTCATGCGCGACGGCACGCCCAGCGGGTTGAGCACGATGTCCACCGGACGACCGTTCGGCAGGAAGGGCATGTCTTCCTCGGGCACGATACGCGCCACGATACCCTTGTTGCCGTGACGACCGGCCATCTTGTCACCGACCGAGATCTTGCGCTTCTCGGCCAGATACACCTTCACGAGCTGAATCACGCCCGGCGGCAACTCGTCGGGCTGCAGAATGCGGTCGATGCGCTCTTCCGCCCGCTCTTCGATGCGGCTCTTCTCTTCGTTCGCGGCGTCGATGATCTCGCGCACGCGCTCGTTGGCCTTCTTGTTCTCGACACGGAAGGTCTTGAGATCGAGCGTCGCGAAGCGCAGACCCGCCAGCAGCTCCTTGGTGAGCGTGGTGCCGGCCGCAATGGCCTCTTCCACCGTGCCCGCCTTGAGCGCCAGGGCCACCACTTCGCCCTCGAGCAGCGCGGCCAGTTCGGCGTCACGCACCTCGTTGACGCGGATCTTCTCCTCGCCCTCGAGACGACGCACTTCACCGATGCGCTCACCGCGATCCTTTTCGACCACCTGATCTTCGACGCGCGAGAAGATCTTCACGTCGATGACCGTGCCTTCCATGCCGGGCGGCACCTTGAGCGAGCTGTCCTTCACGTCCTTGGCCTTCTCACCGAAGATGGCCGTGAGGAGCTTCTCTTCCGGTGAGAGTTCCGTCTCACCCTTCGGCGTGATCTTGCCGACGAGGATGTCGCCGGGCTTGACCGAGGCGCCGATGCGCACGATGCCACGCTCGTCGAGATCGACCAGCGATTCCTCGGCGACGTTCGGAATTTCGCGCGTGATTTCTTCCTGCCCGCGCTTCGTGTCGCGCACGTGCAGTTCGAGCTCCTGGATGTGAATCGACGAGAACACGTCGAACTTCACCAGGCGCTCGGAGAGCACGATGGCGTCTTCGAAGTTGTGGCCGTACCACGGCATGAAGGCCACCGTGACGTTGCGGCCCAGCGCCAGCTGCCCCATTTCGGTGGCGGCGCCGTCGGCCAGCACTTCACCCTTCGCGACCTTCTGACCCAGCTGCACGAGTGGCCGCTGGTTGATGGCCGTGTCCTGGTTGGTGCGCCAGTACTTCTTGAGGCGATAGCGATCGAGCTGGCCAAGGCGCGCCAACGGGCGGTCGCCCTCGAGCGGCACCATGTCGAGGCCGGCATCGACGATGATCTCGTCGGCCGTCACGCTCGTGACCGTGCCCGCGCGGCGCGCGATGATGACGGCGCCCGAGTCCACGGCGACCGTGGCTTCAAGGCCCGTACCCACCAGCGGCGTGGCCGGGTTGAGCAGCGGTACGGCCTGACGCTGCATGTTCGAGCCCATGAGGGCGCGATTGGCGTCGTCGTGCTCGAGGAACGGAATGAGCGCGGCGGCGATGGAGACCAGCTGCTCCGGCGCCACGTCCATGTAATCGATGTTCTCGGGCGGCTCGAGCGGCAGGTCACCGCGCTTGCGTGAGAGCACCAGCGAATCGACGAACGTGCCGTCCGGGTTGAGCTTCGAGTTGGCCTGCGCGATGATCGCGTCCTCTTCGCGGTTCGCGTCGAGCCACACGATTTCGCCCGTCACCCGGCTGTCCTTCACGATGCGGTACGGAGTCTCGATGAAGCCGAGATCGTTCACGCGGGCGAAGCAGGCGAGCGACGTGATGAGGCCGATGTTCGGACCTTCCGGCGTCTCGATGGGGCACATGCGGCCGTACTGCGAGTAGTGCACGTCGCGCACTTCGAAGCCGGCGCGCTCGCGCGTCAGACCGCCCGGGCCGAGGGCCGACAGACGCCGCTTGTGCGTCAGTTCGGCCAGCGGGTTGGTCTGGTCCATGAACTGCGAGAGCTGCGACGAACCGAAGAAGGCCTGGATGACCGCCGACACCGTGCGGGCGTTGACGAGGTCGTCGAGGCTGATCTTTTCCGGATCGGTGTTGATGGACATGCGCTCCTTGACCAGACGCGCCATGCGCGAGAGGCCAACGGAGAACTGATTCGCGATCAGCTCACCCACGGAGCGGATGCGACGATTGCCCAGCTGATCGATGTCGTCCACATCGCCGCGGCCTTCGTGCAGTTCCACGAGCTGGCGCATGATCTCCACGAAGTCTTCCTTCGTGAGGACCGTGGTGCTCATGGGCGTGTTGAGGCGCAGGCGCTGATTGATCTTGTAACGACCGACACGACCGAGGTCGTAGCGCTTGGGCGAGAAGAACAGGCGCTCCAGCGCCTGCTTGGCCGTCTCGCGGTTGGGCGCGTCGCCCGGACGAAGGAGCGCATAGATCTGCTTGAGCGCCTCCTCCTCGTGCTTGGTCGGGTCCTTGGCCAGCGTGTTCTTGATGAGCGTCGACTCGGCGCGGCCGGAGGCGACGAACACGAACACTTTCACGATGTCCGCCTTGCGGATGCGCTTGATGACCGCGTCGGTCAGCGTCGAATCCTTTTCGGCGATCACTTCACCCGTGTCCTGATCGACGACGTCGCGCGCCAGCGTGCGGCGCACTTCGCGCTCGCCGCGGTCGATCGCGTCCTGTTCGTCGCGCAGGTCGATCTGCGTGTACGAGGCGAAGACCTTGATGGTCTTGACGCCCTGACGCACGAGGCGGTTGAGCACCTCTTCCGTCAGCTCGTCACCCTCACGCACGAGCAGCTCGGCCTCCGAGCGCTCGCGCTCGGCCTTGGCCTTCTTGGTCTTGGGCTTCGGCGCATCGGCCGCGGTGACTTCGCCCTCGAGGGAGAGGTCTTCGGCAATGATGGCGCCCAGCACTTCGCGCTGGTCATTGCGCGTTTCGCGCTTCTTGACCAGGTCGAGATCCCGTTCGGCGAAGAAGAGCCGCAGGATGTCGCGGTTCTCGCCGTAGCCAAAGGCGCGCAGCAGCGCGGTGGCCGGGAACTTCTTCTTCTTGTCGATGTGGACGTAGATCACATCGTGGATGTCCACGGTGAACTCCACCCAGGAGCCGCGGAAGGGAATGATCCGCGACGACAACAGCCGCTGGCCGTTGGGGTGCGTGCTCTCTTCGAACACGACGCCGGGCGAGCGGTGGAGCTGCGAGACAATCACGCGCTCCGCGCCGTTGATGACGAAGGTGCCGAGCTCGGTGAGCAGCGGCAGTTCGCCAAGATAGACTTCCTTCTCGATGATGTTCCGGGGACGCTTGCCGTCGCCGGTATCCTCGAAAATGACGAGTTGCAGGGTGGCCTTGAGCGGGGCCGAGTACGTCATGTCGCGCTCGATGCATTCGGCGACTGTGTACTTGGGTTCGCCCAAGCTGTACCGGACGAATTCCAGCGAGAAGTTCTCGTGGACATCCGTGATCGGGAACAGGTCCTTGAAGACGCGCTCGAGGCCGACGTCCTCGCGCTCCTGCTGGGCCGCATCCAGTTGCAGCAGCGACTCAAAGGCGCGCGTCTGGATGTCCAGCAGGTGGGGCATGTCCATGCCCGTCTCGAGCTTCGCGAACGAGATCTGGTTCATCATATCCTTAAGGGGCTCACCCTCGTACGGGGTGCGCGGAACCCGGAGCATCCGGAACGGAAAGCCCGGGGGCGCAAAGCGCTCCGTCCCCGACGACGCCGGTCAGCAAAAACTGACCGGCGTCCCCGGGGCGGAGCGTTCCAATGCAGAACTGCAGGAACGTCGACGTAATACCTTCGGCGGGTGCCGCGGGATTACTTGACTTCGACGACGGCGCCTTCGGCCTCGAGCTTGGCCTTGATCGCTGCCGACTCGTCCTTCGTCACGTTTTCCTTGATGGTCTTGGGCGCGCCGTCGACCAGGTCCTTGGCTTCCTTGAGGCCCAGGCCGGTGAGCTCGCGCACCACCTTGATGACCTGGATCTTCTTGGCGCCGGCATCCTTGAGGATGACGGTGAACTCGGTCTGCTCTTCGACCGCAGCCGCCGGGGCCGCCGCGCCGCCGCCGCCCGCCGCCACCGCGGCGATGGTGACGTTGAACTTCTCCTTGAACGCCTCGATCAGCTCGGACAGCTCGATGACGCTCATGGCGCCGATCGCGTCGAGAATTTCGTCCTTGCTCAGAGTCGTGTTGGCCATGATGGTACTCTCCGTATGTCTCCCCCAGGATGCCTGGGGCGTGTAGTCAGGGTAGCCTTGCGGCGAACGCCTGGGGATCTCAGTTGGAGCCTTCGAGCTGCGCTTTGCGGGCGTCGAGGGCGAGGGCGAACATCATCGGGATGCTGTTGAGGTAGCCGGCGAACATCGACAAGGCTTCCTCGCGCGTGGGCAGCGTGGCCAACTTCTTGACCATTGCCTCGTCCACCGCGTTGCCTTCGTAAATGCCGCCCTTCACTGCCGGCTTGGAATCGTTCTCCTTTGCAAAGTCGGAGAGGACCTTCGCCGCCGTGATGGCATCCTGCGCCACGACGACCCCAGTGGGGCCGCTGAGACGCGTGCCCGCCAGGCCCGCTTCGTTCACCGCGCGGAGCGCCAGCGTGTTCTTGATCACGACGTACTCCACGCCGGCCTTCTTCAGGCGGCGACGCAGATCCGTCATGCGCTTCACGTTCAAACCCGTGAAGTCGGTGTAGTACAGCGCCTGCGCGCCGTTGAGCTTTGCCACCAGCCCATCGACCAGGAGCTGCTTCTGAGGCTTCTTGGCCTTCGTCTTGGCTTTCATGGGTGCGTCTCCCTCTTACCGGTACGGCGTGGTGTCGATGGTGACGCCCGGCCCCATGGAGCTGGAGATCGCGACGTTCCGGATGTACACGCCCTTCGCCGCAGACGGCTTGGAGCGCACGATGGTGTCCATCAAGGCCGAGACGTTGCTCTCGAGCTGCTCGGGCGTGAACGACACCTTGCCGACCGGGGCATGCACGTTGCCGCCCTTGTCAACGCGGAATTCGATCTTGCCGCCCTTCGACTCGCGCACCGCCTTGCCCACGTCGAACGTAACCGTGCCCGCCTTCGGGTTCGGCATGAGACCGCGCGGACCGAGCACTCGGCCAAGCTGGCCGATCTGCCCCATCTGGTCCGGCGTGGCGATCATGACGTCGAAATCGAGCCAGCCGTCCTTGATCTTGGCCAGGAATTCCGTGCCCACAAAGTCGGCACCGGCTTCCTGCGCTTCCTGGATCTTGACACCGGCGCAGATGACCAGCACGCGCATCGTCTTGCCCGTACCAGCCGGCAGCACCACCGTCCCGCGCACCACCTGATCGGCGTGACGCGGATCGACGCCGAGGCGCACCGCCAGTTCGACCGTCTCGTCGAACTTCGCGAACGCCATGCCCTTCACCAGCGAAATGGCTTCCTTGACCTCATAAGCCTTCGCTTGGTCGCGCCGCTCACTCGCGGCGCGGAACTTCTTGCCATGCGTCTTCATGAGGCTCAGTCCTTGACCGTGATGCCCATGGAACGCGCCGCGCCGGCGATCATCGCCACCGCGGATTCCATGCTGTCACAGTTGAGGTCCGGCATCTTCGTGGTCGCAATCTTCTCGAGCTGCGCCCGCGTGATGGTCCCCACCTTGTTCTTGTTCGGCTGACCCGAGCCCTTCTCCACGCCGATCTCCTTCTTGATGAGTTCCGCCGCCGGCGGAGTCTTCAGAATGAAGGTGAACGACTTGTCTGCGTAGATCGTGACCTCGACGGGAATGATCATATCCCCGCCCTGCGTGCGAGCGTTGAACTCCTTGCAGAACCCCATGATGTTGATACCCTGGGGACCGAGGGCCGTACCTACCGGGGGCGCCGGGTTCGCCTTGCCTGCAGGGATCTGCAGTTTGACGAATCCAGTGACCTTCTTGGCCATGCTACATCCTCATCGCGAGTTCCGACGTGGGACCATCCCACACCGGTCTGGCTACCACATTGTTTTGCGTCGGGTGGTGACGACGTCCTGCTCCTTAGTAGCCGCGAAGCTGGAGGTAATCCAACTCCACGCTCGTCGGCCGCCCGAACAGGCTCACCGACACGCGCACCTTGCCCTTGTCGGGCAGGATTTCCTCGACCGTGCCGTTGAAGTCGGCGAACGGGCCTTCGGTGATTGCCACCGCCTGCCCCACGAGGAAGGGAATCTCCTCACGCACCGGCGCTTCATCGGCGGGATCCGCCTGGCCGAGCAGGCGACGCACTTCGTCGTCGCGCAGCGGCATCGGATCCCGGTCCTTGCCCACGAACTTGATGACCCCCTGGATCGCATTGATCTCGTGCAGCGTATCCTGCGACGCGACCATCTCCACGAGCACGTAGCCCGGGAAAATCTTGCGCTCCACGGTGACCTTCTTGCCGTTCTTGATCTCCACCACTTCCTGCGTCGGCACGAGCGCCTGACGGATCAGGCGATCCTCGGGCGTTGCCGGATCCGTGTCGATCTTTCGCTGGATCAGGCGCTGCACCTTGTTCTCATGCCCAGACGTGGTCTGGATGGCATACCACCGGTGCTCGAGCATCGACACGGTCATGAGTGGCTCAACCGACCAGCATGGCGGGCAGGCGCACCAGCAGGAACTGGAGCGCCACATCCACGAGACCGATCACCGCGCCCAACAGCAGCACGAAGACGATGATCTGCACCGTCGCCGACTGCAGCTGCGCCCGGTCCGGCCACGTCACCTTCTTCATCTCGGCGACCACGTCATGGTAGAACGTGACCATCCGCGACCCGAGCCCTGCGCGCGTCACCTCGACGGGAGCGGTCATGATTTACTTGGTTTCCTTGTGCAGCTGATGCTTGTTGCAGCGCGGGCAGTACTTCTTCCACTCCACGCGCTCAGGATGAAGACGCTTGTTCTTCATCGTGAAGTAATTCCGGTTCTTGCACTCGGTGCACCCGAGGATGATCTTCTCGCGCGGCATGTGGCGGCTCCGTGCTGCTCGGCGGTGTTGCCAGTAAGGGCATGGTGCGCAGAGAAATTCCCGCGACGCCGTGCCGATGTTGCGTAGATGCTGCTTGTCAGTGTCTGCGTCCCCCGCACCAACCGGCGCCGCAGCAGCTTGCACAACAAGCCACTGCCGGCTTTGGCGGAACGGGGTGAGCCTTGCAACGTAGCAGGCCCCGGATCTACCCGCAAGTCACGGGCCCGTCTTGTCCACACGGCCGGCCGCCATTCCGCAAGTGCCCGCGCTGCGCCAACTTACCGAAATGACAGGCGCACCGAAACGCACCCGAATTTTCCCGCAACCCTCGGGGGCATGAGCGGGGGTCCCGCCAGCGGGTCCCCCAGACCTCCGGTTGCCAAGTTGCTCGTATGGCTGGTCATTTTGGCGGGTCTCGTGCTGACGGTCGGCTCAGCCGTGGCCCTCTTTCTCTGGCTGCTGGACCTGGTCACCCGCTGGCAGTGGCAGGTCCCGGCCCTGCTCTTCCTGCTGCCCCTGCTGGGCGTGCTCAGCCATGCGCTCGACGAGCGGGCCGGCGGACAAGCCAGCCAGGGCAACACCCTCCTGTTCCGCGAGATGCTCCGCCCCGGGGAGGGCCTGCCCCTGCGCATGGCGCCCCTCGTGCTGCTGGGCACACTGCTCACGCACCTGGGCGGTGGGTCGGCCGGCCGAGAAGGCACGGCGCTGCAGATCGGCGGCAGTCTGGCTTCCAGCCTCGACCGGCTGGCTCGGCGTTTGGCCCCCGGGCACTGGCACCCCAGCCCCGATGAGCAGCGACTCATGTTGCGCTGTGGTGTGGCCGCCGGCTTTGGTGCCGTGTTCGGGACACCATTCGCAGGCGCCGTCTTTGCCCTCGAAGTCCTGACCGCGCCCCGCGTTGGGGTGAGATCGGTCCTGACGACTGTGCTCGTTTGTCTGGCGACAGCGCTGGCTGCCGATGCAGTCACGCTGGCCTGGGGCATTGCGCACACGTCGTATCCTGAACTCACCCGCGCGGCACTCGGGGTCGGCGGAACTGACATACGGCTTCTTGGCAAGGTGCTGCTCGCCGCCCTGGTCTTTGCGGTAGCCGGCGTGCTGTTCGGCGCGGCCGCTCACGCTGTCGCGCGGCAGCTCAGTGCCCACGTGAGCCGCCGCTGGCTGCATCCCGTGCTGGGGAGCGCGGCGGTGGTGGCGGCCGTGCTGCTCCTGGACACCCGCGACTACCTGGGACTCGGGGTCCTTCCACCGCCAGGCGGACAGGCCAGCATCGTCACCAGCTTCGATGCGAACACCGACATGCCTGCCTGGGCGGCATTGGCCAAAGTCGGTTTCACCGCCGTCACGGTGGGCAGCGGATTCAAGGGGGGTGAAGTGACGCCGCTGTTTTTTGTCGGCTCCACACTGGGACACACACTGGGCAGCGCGCTGGGTGCGCCCGTCGCACTGTTTGCCGCACTGGGTTTCGTGGCGGTCTTTGCCGCGGCCACCAAGACCCCACTCGCCTGCACGGTCATGGGGCTCGAACTGTTTGGCGGCGAGATGGCACTGTATCTCGCGGTCGCCTGCTTCGCGTCGCGTGCCGTGTCAGGACGGCTCAGCATCTACGCGCATCATGGTGAACGACAGGCGGGACAGGAGACTTGTTCGGAGTAGCGTGGTTCGCCACCACTGACACTCCCTTGTCCGCTGCATCCATGAGCACACATACGTTCGGCCTTGAAACCTTCGGGGACGTGACCCGCGATTCCGCGGGACAGTCCCTGCCCCATGCGCGCGTCATTCGTGACGTCGTCGAAGAAGCGGTCCTCGCGGAAGAATCCGGCGTGGATCATTTCGGCATCGGCGAACATCATCGCGCCGATTTTGCCGTCAGCAGTCCTGAGATGGTGCTGGCCACCATCGCCGGACGCACGTCGCGCATCACGCTCGGCTCCGCCGTCACCGTGCTCAGCTCCGATGATCCGGTGCGCGTGTTCCAGCGTTTCTCCACGCTCAATGCCACCTCGAACGGGCGCGCGGAAGTCGTGCTCGGACGCGGTTCGTTCACCGAGTCCTTCCCGCTCTTCGGATTTCCGCTCGATCAGTACGAAACGCTGTTCGAGGAGCGGCTCGAGTTGTACGCCGCCATTCTCGAGAGTGATCGCAGCATGATGCCCGTGAGCTGGCAGGGCAGCACGCGGGCACCCGTCGACAGGCAGCGCGTGTTTCCCAGCACGGAAACCGGTTCACTCACCACCTGGATTGGTGTGGGCGGCAGTCCGCAGTCGGTGGTACGCGCCGCCACCTACGGCTTTCCGCTGATGCTGGCCATCATTGGCGGTGATCCGCGGCGCTTTGCGCCGTTCGTGCGTCTGTATCGGCAAACCCTCGCCCAACTCGGCAAGGCCACATTGCCCATCGGCATTCACTCGCATGGCTGCATCGCGGAAACCGATCGCGAAGCGCAGGACGCGCTCTGGCCGGCGTGGCGCGAGATGCGCGATCGCATTGGCCGCGAGCGTGGCTGGCCGCCAACCAGTGAGCGGGAGTTCCAGCACGAGATCGAAGCGGGCTCACTGTATGTTGGCGCGCCCGACACCGTCGCACGTCGCATTGCCGACACCTTGCTGGCCATGGGTGTGCAGCGCTTCGACATGAAATACAGCGCCGGCCCTCTCTCGCATGCGCACATGCGGCGCAGCATTGCGCTGTATGGCACCGAGGTCATCCCTCGGGTGCGTGCACACCTCGCGGCAGCGCAGCAGGTCGAGGATGCCGGCTTGCCACACGTGGCCCCGCGCGCGGCGAATGGCGGCGTGGCCTTGCCGCTCGTTGGCTAACGGGACGCGGACAGCGTCGCCAGCAATTCTTCGACTGCAGCCCGGCCAGCACGGTTGGCGCCGATCGTGCTGGCCGACGGGCCGTAGCCAACCAGATGAATGCGATGGTCCCGCTCAACACGTGTGGCCAATCGCCCACCCATGACAATGCCGCCACCGGGTTCGCGGATATCCAGCGCATCCAGGTGATCGAGCGCCGAGCGAAAGCCGGTGCACCAGAGAATCACGTCGGCGTCGAGTGTTTGGCCGTCGTCCCACGCCACGCCCGTTGGCGTGATGCGTGTGAACATGGGGCGCCGTGCCAGTACACCCTGCGCGCGCATGCGCTCAACCGCCGGTGTGACTGGCAATCCCGTCACCGACACCACCGAACGTGGCGGCAATCCGGCGCGCACCCGTTCGTCCACCAGCTTCACGGCTTTGCTGCCGGCCACATCGTCAAAGGGTCCCTCGCGAAACTCCGGCTCACGCCGCGTGATCCAGGTGGTGCGCGTCACCTGGGAGATTTCGTCGAGGAGCTGCAGCGCCGAAATGCCGGCGCCAACAATGATGACATGCTGATGGCGAAACGCCTCCGCCGTCTCGTAGTCGCGTGTGTGCAGCGTAAGGCCGGCAAAATCCGCAGCGCCGGGAATGACCGGAATGTGCGGCCGCGTCCACGTCCCGGTCGCGTTCACCACGCCGCGCGTGGACACCTCACCACGATCGGTGGTGAGCAAGAAGCCGGTGTCGTGGCGCTCCACGCGCGACACGACCAGGGGCCGATATACCGGCAGGGCAAAGCGGCGTTCGTATTCCGCAAAGTACCGCGGCACCGCATCGCGGGCGCGCACCTGCTCGGTGTCGGACCGCAACCCGAGGGCGTCCTGAAACGCCAGGCCGGGCAAGTCGTGCAAGCGATTGATGGTGCTCAGGGTCAGCGAAGGCCAGCGATGCTGCCAGGCCCCGCCGGCCGCGGCTTCCTGGTCGAACACAAGGTACTGGCGCACCGGCGCGAGCCCCCGCTGCGCCAGATGCCAGGCCACGGACAGCCCGGCCTGCCCGGCGCCGATGACCACGATGTCCGTACGGAGGCGGGGGCCGATGGCCATGCGGGGCGAGCGCGATGAGGCAGACCGTGGAAACGACAAACCCCTCCGCCACGATGTGTGGAGAGGGGCTGCCCTGAAGAGAGCTCACGACCGGGATCGAACCGGTGACCTCATCCTTACCAAGGATGTGCTCTGCCGACTGAGCTACGTGAGCGACCTGCACCGGACCCCAAAAGGGCCAGACGGAGAGGATAATCGATCAGGCCGACCCATTCAAGGCGGAAGCGCCGCCGTGCCATCGGCATCCTGCTGCCGGGCGCGCTTGTCCGCGTACATGGCTTCGTCGGCCAGGCGATGCAGGGTGGCCATGGACGCCGGGTACTCCGGCAACCAGGTGGCAGATCCCACACTGGCCACCAGCGCGTAGGCGCGGTCGGGCGCGGCGTTGCGCTGAGCCAGCGCGGCCTCGAGACGCGCGCGAAACGCGGCCACGTTGCGTTCGCCCGTGCCGGTGAGCAGCACGGCAAACTCGTCGCCACCCAGCCGGCCAACGAGATCGGAATCCCGCGCCAGATCGCGCAACACCTCGGCCATCTCGGTGAGGGCCGCGTCGCCGGTCTCGTGCCCCAAGGTGTCGTTGATGACCTTGAAGGCATCGAGATCGAGAACGAGCAGTGTGAACGCGCTGAAGCTCCGCTGCGCCAGCGCGAGATGCTGGCGACAAGCTTCGGCAAAGCCACGGCGATTCAGCAGATTGGTGAGCGGGTCGTGCAGCGCGAGGCGCTGCAACTGCTCCTGTGCTTCGGCCAGCTCACGAACCACGCTCCGCAGCTCGATTTCCGCCGTCGCGGCGCGCGCGAGATCCTCGAGGATCTCCACCACCTCGGGCGACCAGTGCACCGGGACCGAGTTCACCGCGCATACGGCGCCCAGACACTCTCCGGTACTCGTGCGCAACGGTACGCCGGCGTAGGCCGCAACGTCCAACTCCGTATGGCCACGGTTTGCCCGCAGATGTGGCTCGACGGACACGTCATCCACGATGAGCGGCGCATTCTGCCCGGCCACATACTGACAGAAAGAGTAGCTGAGCGGCGTGCTGCGCTGCGCCGCCGCCCAGTTGTCCATGCCATACATGCCGGGGAATCGCTGCGCATCGGTGTCCACGAGGGTCACGAGCGCGGTGGGCACCCCCAGCACGCGCGCCGTCAGCCGGGCGAGGCGGTCCAACACCTCATTCTGTGTGCCCGGGTCGAGCAGACCAGAGGCCCGCAATGCGGCAAGCCGCGCTGGGCTGGCCAGGCGCTGCTGCAGCTCGTCGGGATCCATGCCCGGAAAGGGTCCGGTGGAGAAAGTAGTGATCACACCGGGAAGTATCGGCACCAGGAGGTGCGAGTGGAACGCGCGTCCATTGTTCGTACACCGCAAAGGGCAGGCCCTGAAACACACACGGCCACCCCCGTGACGGAGGTGGCCGTGGTCGCTGCCTGACGATGTCATTCAGAGCGGGAGACGGGGCTCGAACCCGCGACATCAAGCTTGGAAGGCTTGCGCTCTACCAGCTGAGCTACTCCCGCGTACCCTACCCGGTCACGGGGACCGGTCCTGCACCTGCAAGTGGTGGGGGAAGGATTCGAACCTTCGAAGGCTTGCGCCGTCAGATTTACAGTCTGATCTCGTTGGCCACTTGAGTACCCCACCGTTGCTGCGCCGGCATCGCGCCTCGGCCTGCCGAGCCGCGGCGTGCCGAACAACGGCCTGCCTGGCGAAAGCTGACGAGGGGGCTCGAACCCCTGACCTGCTGATTACAAATCAGCTGCTCTACCAACTGAGCTACGTCAGCAGAAAGGACCCGAACCCGCCGGAGTCACCAAGCATAACGGCTCGGTGGGCTCCGCGGTAGTCACCCGAAGCAGCCCTTCCTCATCCGCCGTTCAGCCCTTCCGCCATCGTGTGCCGCCCGGGCCATCCTCGATGAGAATGCCGCGCGCCGTCAGCTCCACCCGGACCGCGTCGGCGGCAGCAAAGTCCCGCCGCTCACGCGCCGCACGCCGCGCCGCCAGCCGCTCATCCACCCAGGCCGCCAGTTCCGCGTCCGTCTCCTGTTCGGGCACGAGGTCAAGCACGCCGTCCATGAGCCGGAAGGCCGCGCGGGCCCGCTCGAGTGCCGCCACATCATCGCCGCCGGCATCGAGCTCGCGATTGGCCTCGGTGATGAAGGTGAAAAGCGCGGCCATGGCCTCAGGCGCGTTCAGATCGTCGAACAGGGCCTCGAGAAACGCCTGCTCCGCACGGGTAGCGGCATCGGCCAGCGCCGGCGTGCCACCTGTTGCCTCGGCAAGACGACGCGCGAAGGCGCCCACACGATTGACGGCCGCGCGCGACTGTTCGAGCGACTCTTCACCCAGGTTGAGCTGCTTGCGGTAGTGCGCGCTGAACACGAAGTGACGATAGGCCGTGCCACTGATGCCCTGCTCGCGCATGCCGACCACGTTGGTGACGTTGCCCACACGTTTGGCCATCTTGGCGCCGTCGGTCAGCAGGAACTCACCGTGGCACCAGCAGCGAGCAAACTGCTGCCCGGTTGCGGCTTCGCTCTGCGCGATTTCGTCTTCGTGATGCGGAAAGATCAGATCGATACCGCCTGCATGCAGGTCGAAGGTCTCGCCTAGATACTTCATGGCCATGGCCGAGCACTCGAGGTGCCAGCCGGGTCGCCCGCGGCCCCAGGGTGAATCCCAGGCGGCGCCCGTGGCCTCGTCCTCGGGCTTGGCAGCCTTCCACAGCGCGAAGTCCTGCGCGTTTTCCTTGGCGTAGTCATCCTGCGCCACACGCGCCCCGCTCTTGAGCTCGCGCTTCTCGAGCTGCGAGAGCTTGCCGTAGTCGGGGAAGCGATCGATGGCGAAATACACCGAACCGTCTTCGGCGATGTACGCCACATCGTTGGCCACCAGACGCTCGACCAGCGCAATCATCTCGGGGATGTGCTCGGTGGCCTTCGGATAGCGCTCGGCGTCTTCAATGCGCAGGTAGCGACGATCCTGATGAAACAGCGCCGTGAACGGCTCCGTGACTTCGAGGATGTGCTGCCCCTCAGCCGCCGCCTTGCGGATGATCTTGTCATCCACGTCGGTGAGGTTCATGACCTGCTCCACCTGCCAACCGGCGAGGCGGAACGTGCGCCGCAGCAGATCCTCGAAGAGGAAGGTGCGAAAGTTGCCCAGGTGCGCCGGGTTGTAGACGGTGGGTCCACACGTGTACATGCGCACCGTATGACCATCGGCGGGCGCGAACGGCTCAACGCGGCGCGTGAGCGTGTTGTACAGGCGGAACTCGGGCATGGGATGCAGGCGGACAAGGGGAACGACGGCGCGACGCACCGACCCTCCGGCTCAGGGCATCGGGTACGACGCCGGAGGCATGGTGAAGTGTAAGGTGTCCACCCGGCCATGGTGAAGCCGCAGCGCTCGCAATCCGCTGTCCCGATTCTGCGGGATCATGTCGGGCGCCGGCTCGCGTATGCGCGCGACCCGTGCTGGTTCCATGCTCGCGTCACCGTCCGTTGGCGGGGCACACAAGGGCACTCCGCCTCCATTGGCCGGTGCAAGGACCACCACCGCTCCGCCGTCCTGTCGTGTGGACTCGGCCCATTGGCGCCAGGCCCGTCGTTCGCTGGACGACGCCGCACCGCTTCGCGAGGCACGCAGCAGGTGCACCGTAGGGGTCACCGTAGGCGTTGCTGTGTGTGCCACGGTGGCCCGGCCCCCCGCTGAATCCAACGGGGCAGGTGCCTGGAGCCAACCGGCACGGATTTCGTCGGCCAGTACCGCGCGAATGCTGGTCCGCCTGAGGCGAACGCCGGGCGCCGCGTGCCGCACCCCGCGCCACCAGCGGGTTTGCGTCAATCGCGGTTCGCCCTCGAGTGCCGCCAGCAGCACCCGAGCCCCCGCCGGATCGGAGTGATACACGAACACGCAGTTGCCCGGGCTCACGCGGAGATCCACGCGGTCGAGCAGCCGCACCATCACATGACAGGACGGATGCACGGCGGGCGCGAGGCCGGCCTGCCATTCGGCCGTGACGTCCTGCAGCGCCAGCAGGGGCTGGAAACGAAGTCGGGAGCACATGTCCGATGCTAGGACATGCGCTCCCGACGTGTTGCACCATTTGCTTGCGCGTTGTGCTTTACGAACGCGGGTTGATCTGGCCCAGCTGTTCGATTTCGGCGATGAGATCTGCCTCACTCGTCTTCTGCTGCTCGGTGCTGGCGGGCAACTGCGCCGGCGCTTCGGCCGCCGGGGCCGGCGTCTCGGCGGGCGCGGCACCGGCCGCGAGTTGCCGAGATGCGGCTGGCGCACCCGCCGACAGCACACCCATGCGCTGCTTGAGCGCCATGAGCTGCATGTCCGCACTGGCCCCACCACCGGCACGCTCGAGCTGCTTGAACTCGCTGGCCAGACGATCGCCGCTGAACTCCTCGTCGATTTCCTGCGCCGCCTGCAACTGCCGCTCGTTGGTGGTGATCTTCTCTTCCATGCGGGCAAAGGCCTCGAAGGCCGAATTCTCCGAGAGGCCCGACATGGTCTGCGAAATGCGCGCCTGCGCCTCCGCGCGACGCTGCCGCGCGAGCAGCAGGTTCTTCTTGCGCTTGGCCTCTTCGATCTTGTCGTTGAGGTCACGCAGCGACTGCTTGAGCTTCTCGGTTTCGATCTTGTGCGCTTCCCACGTGGTGGCCAGCGCCTGTCCGTGCTCGAGATGCTCCTGCCCGCGCATGAGCGCCTGCTTGGCGAGGTCGTCGCGGCCTTCCTGCACGGCCAGCATGGCGCGCTTCTCCCAGTCGTCGGCGAGCTTGAACTCGGCGTCGGCCTGGTCCTTGAGTCGCTTCTCGTCGGCAATGGCGGCGGCCACCTGCTGTTTGGCCTTGGCCAGCTGGTTGCGCATGTCGACGATGATCTGATTGAGCATCTTCTCGGGGTTTTCTGCCGAGGAGATGAGGTCATTCAGGTTCGACTTGATGAGCGTCGAGAGACGGTCGAAGATTCCCATGGATCAGCGGGCCTCGCGGAAGGCGGCAAGCTCACGCAGGTGTGTCGTGAGCGACAGGGTCATGCTTTCGAACGACGCGAGGAACTCTTCGAAGTCCAGATGCGCAAGTTCGAGGGCCTCGGTGAGCACGACAGCTTCGCCGTCGAGACCGTAGGCACCGTGGAGCAGATCGGTGGCGTTGAGCTCGAGCAGGCGCTTGCTGAGCGCGGCCGCTTCAGACGCATCGGTGGGCAGCGGCATGACCTTCACGCGCAGCAGCACCACCGGCGGATTGTGCGTGACCACTACATCAAAATCGAGTGCACCGCCGGGTTTGACCACCCATAAACCGGGCTCCACTTCTTCGTGGGTGGCGCCATCGGCGTTCAGGCGGTCGAGAAAGGCTTCAATGTCTTCGCGCGTGACCATGTACGGTTCCCTGTGGGTTGCGGATGCGGAGCCCTACGGGAGGCAGCGGTGGATCGTTTCGACACACCGCGTGGAATGTAGCCTCAGGGGCAGCGACCGGAATACAGCGGGGCGCCCTTGCCCTCATTGGTGAACAGCAGGCGACCGTCGGGCAGCCAGCCAATGGCCTCGGCGTTGCGCTCACGGACCGGAAGGGCGCAGCGGGCGTAGCGCAGCCCCGGACGCCCGGTCTGCGGGTGGATACCGAAGACCTGGATGGCGCCGTAGGTCAGGACGGCCAGGCGACGGCTGCCGTCTGCCCGCAGTGGTGACACGGCGGCGTCGGTAATCCAATCCCGCGAGTCACCCTTCTGCGGCACGATGGGCAGCGAATCCACCAGTTCCGCAACGGTGGGGCCCGTGGTATTGCCCGCCCACACGGAAGCGGGCAGACGATGTACACGCGCGGGTCGCGCCATACCGGCGGCACCGCGCGCCGGCCGCTTGGAGATGAGCCACACCGAGGTGTCCGCTGCGACGTAGATGGCCTCGATGTCCTGCGGGCCATCGGCCAGACGAAAGACGAGCCGTGTGGCGGTGGCGCTGTTCACATCGCGGACACGGGGCTCAGCGACCCGCCAGAGCGTCACCACAGACCGCTTCGCACCATTGTCGCCTACATCCGCAATGTACAGGCAACGGCCTTCGAGACAGGGCCCCGCGGCAATGGCCTCCCAGTCGGTGTTGGTGGCGCCCCGCACACGTACTCGGCCCAGTACCCGACCGGTGCTGTCCACAGCGTACAGTCGCGCTTCGTTGCCACTGTCGTTGTGCGTCCAGAACAGCGCGCTGTCCCCCGAGACGGGTGCCATGCCACTGGACTCCTTTACCTCGACATCATCGAAGCGCCCCATGCGCGTCACCTCACGCAGCCAGACCGACTCGTCGCCGTCGCGCACGGTTTCGCGCTTGTCGTCCGCGCGCGCGCGGCACGCGGTGAGCAGCGGGACGGACCACAGGGCCAAACCCGCCAACATCGCGCGGCATGCCCGGCCCGCTCCCGAGTGCAGACGATGGTGGTGACCGGTCATCCACCCGATCGCTTGAGTTCGTACAGACGCTCACGGGCGAGACGACGTCCCGTGGGGGTCGCCGCCAGTCCACCACCTGCCGTCTCGCGATACCGCACATCCATGCTGGCGCCGATTTCGCCCATGGTGTCGATGACTTCGTCGGCCGGAATGGCAAACTCGATACCAGCCATGGCCATCTCGATGGCCGCCAGCGCAATGGCCGCGCCGGTGGCATTGCGGAACACGCAGGGCAACTCCACCAGGCCACCCAACGGATCGCACACGAGTCCCAGGGTGCCCTGCTGCGCCAAGGCGGTGGCGTGTCCCACCTGACGCGGCGTCCCACCAAGCATTTCCACCGCCGCACCAGCTGCCATGCCGGCCGCCGCGCCCGTCTCAGCCTGACATCCACCCTCAGCACCCGACAACGACGCGCGCTCGGCCACCACGGCGCCGATGAGTCCCGCCGTGGCCAGCGCATCGATGACACGCTCGTCGTCGATGCCACGTGCCGCCGCGAGTCCCGTGAGTACGGCCGGCAGTACACCCGCACCTCCAGCGGTCGGTGCGGCCACGATCACACCCATGGCCGCATTGACCTCCTGCACTGCCAGCGCGCGCGCGAGCACATCGCGGAATGGCGTACCGGCCAATGGGCCGGCGGGACCCGTGCGCAGCTTGGCCGCATCACCGCCCACCAGCTCCGATGCTGAACGCAGATCGCCGACCAGTCCGCGATCCACGGCTTCACGCATGACCACGAGCGCGCGCCGCAAGGCATCGCGAATCTCCGACACGGGGCGACCCTGGTCCTGCGCCTCTGCGGCGAGTGCCACCGCCGAGATGGTCGTCCCCTGTGCCTCGGCGTCGCGAATGGCTTCTGCCAGACTCTTGTACATCAGGCACTCACCTTGTCGAGACGGAAGGCCCAGGTCACCCAGGGCAGCGCGCGAATGGCATCGCGCACGGATTCATCGGGCTGATCATCCACCTCGATGACCATGAAGGCATCACCGCCGCGTGCCTTTCGTGACAACTTGAGTGTGGCAATGTTGCAGTTCGCGTCGGCCAGCAGGCCCGCAATGCGTGCCACCGAGCCCTTCACGTCGTTGGCCACGAGCACGATGGTGTGCAGGTTGCCCGACACTTCCACGGGGTAGCCGTCAATGTCGGTGACCAGCACGCGGCCGGCGCCGAGCGAGGCACCCGTCATCTGTGACTTGCGGCCGCCGCGTTCGAGCGTGATGCGTACGGTGTTGGGATGTGCGTCGTCGCCCAGCGAGGTCTTCTCGAACTGATAGTCGAGTCCTTCGCGATCCATGATTTCGAGTGCGGTGCGCAGGCGCTCGTCATCGGGACGAAAACCCATGAGTCCACCGACGATTGCCTTGTCGGTTCCATGCCCCTCACCCGTGCGCGCGAAGCTGCCATGCAACTCGATACGCGCACGTTCGGGGGTGCCGCCAACGAGGCAGCGCGCCAGCAGGCCGAGGCGGCAGGCCCCGGCCGTGTGACTGGAACTCGGCCCCACCATGACGGGGCCAATGATGTCGAGGAGGGAGACCACAGAGCGCGGGGGTGAGGGGTACAGGGTGGTCCCTGAAGCCTACCCCCGCGGGGCTCAGCGGAGCAATGGCTTGAGGTACTGTCCCGTGTGGCTTTCCCGCACTTTCACCACCTGCTCCGGCGTGCCCTGCGCGACAATGGTGCCGCCACGCACACCGCCCTCGGGACCCATGTCCACGATCCAGTCCGCCGTCTTGATGACATCGAGGTTGTGCTCGATGACAAGAACGGTGTTGCCTCGATCGACGAGTTTGTGCAGGACGTCGAGCAAGACGCGCACGTCCTCGAAGTGCAGACCGGTGGTGGGCTCATCGAGGATGTACAGCGTGCGCCCCGTGTCGCGCTTGGACAACTCGGTGGCGAGCTTGACGCGCTGCGCCTCACCCCCCGACAGCGTGGTGGCACTCTGGCCGAGGTGGATGTAGCCGAGGCCCACGTCGCGCAGGGTTTCGAGCTTCTGCACGATGCGCGGCTGATTCTCGAACACCCCGCAGGCGTCCTCCACCGTGAGATCGAGCACCTCGGCGATGCTCAAACCACGGAAGCGCACTTCGAGCGTTTCGCGATTGAACCGCTTGCCCTTGCATACATCGCAGGGCACAAACACGTCGGGCAGGAAGTGCATCTCGATCTTCACGAGCCCGTCGCCCTGACAGGCTTCGCAGCGTCCGCCCTTCACGTTGAACGAGAAGCGCCCCGGTCCGTAGCCGCGGATTTTGGCTTCGGGCAGTTCGGCAAACAACTCGCGCACCGGCGTGAAGATGCCCGTATAGGTGGCGGGATTGGAGCGCGGCGTGCGCCCAATGGGACTCTGGTCGATATCGATGATCTTGTCGAGATGATCGAGTCCGGTGATGCGCGAATGCGCACCCGGAATGACGCGCGCGCGGAAGAAATGTCGTGACAGTGACTTCTGCAGAATGTCGGTGATGAGCGTGGACTTGCCGCTCCCCGACACACCGGTGACGGCCACAAAGAGCCCGAGCGGGAACTCGGCCGTGACGTCCTTGAGATTGTGTTCGCGCGCGCCGTGCACCGTGAGCACGCGGTCCGCATTGCGTGCGCGACGCTTGGCCGGCACCTCAATGCGCCGTGCCCCGCTCAGGTAGCCACCCGTGATGGACGCGGGGTTGGCGAGGATGTCCTCGATGGTGCCCTCGGCAATGACGGCCCCGCCATGCTTGCCGGCTCCGGGCCCGAGGTCGATGACGTGGTCCGCCTCGCGAATGGTTTCTTCGTCGTGCTCCACCACGATGACCGTGTTGCCCAGATCGCGCAGTTGCTTGAGCGTGGTGAGCAGTCGGCCGTTGTCGCGCTGATGCAGCCCGATGCTGGGCTCGTCGAGGATGTACAGCACGCCCACGAGCCGCGAACCGATCTGCGTGGCCAGGCGAATGCGCTGGGCTTCGCCCCCCGACAGCGACTCCGCGCTGCGATTGAGCGTGAGGTAGTCGAGCCCCACGTCCACGAGAAAGCGCAGACGCTCGCGCACTTCCTTCAGAATGGGACCGGCAATGCCGGGATCGAGTCCCGGATGTCCCGGGCGACGCACCGGCACGCTGTCGAAGAACGTGAGCGCCTCACCCACGCTGCGTTCCACCACGGCGCCAAGGTTTTCGCCGTGCACGGTGACGGCGAGCGACTCGGGACGCAGTCGCCGGCCTTCGCAGGACGGGCACGGTGCGGCCACCATGTACTGTTCGAGTTCGAGCCTCACGGCATCCGAACTGGTTTCGTCGTAGCGCCGCTGCACATGCGTAACGATGCCTTCCCAGGTGCCTTCCGTGGACTTGGCGCTCTTGGACGCGGTCTTGACCGCCTTGCGTACGCCGCGACGCGCGCCCGGGGCCACGCCGACTACGCCATGCAGCAGCTGCTGCCGCACGCTGGCGGTGAGTTTGCCCCAGGGGCTGTTGAGATCGAACCCGATCTGCTTGGCGAGGCCAGGCAGAATGACTTTGCGCAGATAGCCGTCCGGCTCACCCCAGGGCAGTACCACGCCCTCGAGGATGGAGATGGACGGATCACCGAGCACGAGGTCTTCACTCACGCTGCGCGTGGTGCCCAGACCACTGCAGGTCTCGCAGGCGCCAAACGGCGAATTGAACGAGAAGTGTCGTGGCTCGAGCTCCGGCATGGAGATGCCGCAGTTGGGGCAGCCATATCGCTCCGAGAACATTTCGGTCGTGGGCGTGGCACCATCGTAGCGCAGCACTTCCACCAGGCCTTCGGCCAAACGCAGCGCCGTTTCCACCGAGTCGGTGATGCGTCCACGGTCTTCCGTGCGCACGACCAGACGATCGACCACCACCGAGATGGAGTGATTGAGTCGCTTGTTCAGCTTGGGCGGATCCGCGAGTTCAATGAGCTCGCCATCCACCACGGCGCGCACGAAGCCCTGCTTGCGTGCGTTCTCGAAAAGCTCGCGGAATTCGCCCTTGCGCTCCTGCACCAGCGGCGCGCGAATCTCGAGGCGGGTGCCGTCGGGCCAGGCCAGCACCTGCTCGGCAATCTGCGCGGGGCTCTGCCGCTGCACCGCGCGCCCGCAATTGGGGCAATGCGGCGTGCCGGCGCGCGCATACAGCAGACGCAGATAGTCGTAGATCTCGGTGACCGTGCCCACCGTGGAGCGCGGATTGTGGCCTGCGGTTTTCTGCTCGATGGAGATGGCCGGCGAGAGTCCCTCGATGGAGTCGACATCGGGCTTCTCCATGAGCCCGAGAAATTGCCGCGCGTACGCCGACAGCGACTCCACATAGCGACGCTGCCCTTCGGCGTAAATCGTGTCGAAGGCCAGCGAGGACTTGCCCGAACCCGAGAGCCCCGTCACCACCGTGAGCTTGTCGCGCGGAATGGTGACGCTGATGTTGCGCAGATTGTGTTCGCGGGCGCCACGAACCCGCAGCGTATCGGCATCAGCGGCGTGCTGGTCGGATGACGCGACGGGTGATGCGGGGGCCGGCCGGCGGGCGGCGCTCGCCGACTCTCGGGATATCTTCGGTTTGGCCATAAGCATAGGAAGCTGCGGCGTCCGGGCGGACCAGACAACCCCGCGCGGTCACATTCCAGCGTTCTTTCGGAGGTCGGGTATGTCTCAGTTGTCCCACCAGCCCGTGGTGGTCCTCACCACTCTGCCAACCACCCACGATGCCGAGGCGTTCCTGACGTCTCTGCTCGCCGAGCGCCTCATTGCCTGCGGGACCGTGGGGCAGGCGGTTCGCTCCGTTTATCGCTGGGAGGGGCAGGTTGAACGCGCAGAGGAGCTGCCGGTGACACTCAAGACCACACGGGACCGCCTGGAGGCGTTGGAGACCGCCGTGCGCGCCCAACACCCGTATCAGGTGCCGGAGTGGCTGGTGCTTTCTGTGGAGCAGGCCTCCAGCGCCTACGGGCAGTGGATCGTCGACGGGACCCGGCCCGACTGAACACGGGCCTTTGCCATAGGCATCACGGTCCTGTCCCGGTCCGTTTCAGTGCCGGGACGCGTGGTGGCGGAGCTGCGGGTTGGGTCGTCCCGCGGGTATGATCGAGATCCAGTCGCTCTCCAAGCGCTACGGCACCTTCACCGCCGTGCGCTCCCTCGACCTCGTGGTCCCGGCCGGCGAACTGTTCGGCTTCCTCGGTCCCAATGGGGCCGGCAAGACCACCTCCATGCGCATGATCGCGGGCATTCTGCAGCCGACGGCCGGGCAGATACGCATAGCCGGCCACGATCTGCTGCGCGACCCGCTGAAGGCCAAGCGTGCGCTGGGCTTCATTCCCGATCGCCCGTTCATCTACGAGAAACTCACGGGCCTCGAGTTCCTGCGCTTCAGCGCCGGGCTCTATGGGGAAACGGGCCCCGAGGTGGACAAGCGTGGCCAGGAATTGCTGGCCCTGTTCGACCTTGAGCCGTGGCGTGATGAGCTGGTGGAGAGCTACAGCCATGGCATGCGGCAGAAGCTCATCATTGCGAGCGCCTTTGTGCATCGGCCGCAGGTGATCGTTGTGGACGAACCGATGGTGGGGCTCGATCCCAAGTCGTCGCGCATCCTCAAGGATCTCTTTCGCGAATACACCCGCCGTGGGCACACGGTGATGATGAGCACGCACACGCTCGAAGTGGCCGAAGGCATGTGCGATCGCATCGGCATCATGCAGCGCGGCGAACTGGTGGCCTGCGGCACGATGGACGAGCTGCGCGCGACTTCCGGACGCGACGATGCCCTCGAGGACATCTTCCTCCGCCTTACGGGCGACCGCGTGGCACGCGAGCTGGTCGAGGTGCTCGATGCCTGAGCCGGTTGGCGTGGGCGCGCTGGATCTGCTGCGCCCCAAGTGGCAGATGGCGCGGCATCGCTTGCGCACGCACGAACAGGGTGACATCCGGCGTACACTGGTGGTGGGCGCCCTCGGCCTCGGCTTCTGGAGCGTGGCCTTCTTCGTGTCGCTGCGCCTGCTCCGCTATTTCCGCAGCGCCGAAGACATCGGCACCCTGCTGGCCGCGAAGTTGCTGGCGCTCATTCTGCTGTCGTTCGTTTCCATTCTGCTGCTGTCCAACACCATTGGCGCCCTGTCGAGCTTCTTTCTGGCTCGCGATCTGGATCAACTGGCGGCTTCGCCCGTCACACCGGGTGCGCTCTACCGCGCGAGACTGGCCGAAACCGCGCTGCACTCGAGCTGGATGGTCGTGCTTCTGCTGGTGCCTGTCATTTCCGCGTATGGCGTCGCGTATGGCGGCGGTGTGGGCTTCGTGCCGTTTGCCCTGGCCGTCATGCTGCCCTACCTGCTCATTCCGGCTGCACTTGGGTCAGCGTTCACCCTGCTGCTGGTGAACGTGTTTCCGGCGCGACGCACCCGCGACCTGCTCAGCGTCATCACGGCGCTGGCCGTGGCGGGGCTGGTTCTCGTTTTCCGCGCCGCGCGGCCCGAGCAGCTCGCGCGCCCCGAAGGCTTTGCCAATTTCATGCAGTTCGTCGCCGCGCTCGACACACCGTCATCGCCGTGGATGCCGAGCGAGTGGGCGGCCACGGGCATTGTGCGGTTCCTGAATGGCAAGGCGGCCTGGCAGCCATTGCTGCAGCTGTGGGGCGTGGCGCTGGCGTTGGTCGCGGCTGGTCACCTGGCCTATTCGCGAGGCTGGCGCCGGGCGTACAGCATGGCGCAGGAAGGCGCCAACCGGCAGCGCCATCAGAAGCCGGCGCGCGGTTGGTTTGATCGCGCCCTGCTGCTGCTTGGACCAGTGCGCCGTGAACTGGTGCTCAAGGAACTGCGTGTGTTCTCACGCGACAGCACCCAGTGGTCGCAGCTGGTGCTATTGGCCGTGTTGCTGGTGGTGTACGTGGCCAACGTCCGCTATTTGCCGCTCAACGGACCGGGTGTGTCCACCCTGCTGCGCAACATCGTGCCATTTCTCAATCTCGCGCTGGCGGGCTTCGTATTGGCCAGCATTGCCGCGCGCTTCGTGTTTCCCAGCGTGAGTCTCGAAGGGCGAGCGCTGTGGCTGCTGCGTTCGAGTCCACTGCCCATGCGCGATCTGCTCTGGGCCAAGTTCTGGGTGGGCGCCGTGCCGTTGTTCACACTCGCGCTGGTCCTGGTGGGTGCCACCAACATGCTGCTCGGCGTCATGCCGTTTGTGCACATGGTGTCCCTGCTGGCCATTGCCGCCCTGGTGTTTCCGCTCACCGCCATGGCGCTTGGCTTTGGCACCTTCTATCCGCGCTTCGACAGTGAGAACGCGGCGCAGATTCCGACGTCCTTTGGCGGCCTGCTGTTCATGCTCTCGTCGGTGGGTGTCATTGGCCTCGTGGCCTACCTCGCGGGACGTCCGGCGGCCCGCTGGGTGGTGGCCTCGCACTACGGCTGGGACAAGTCTGCCCTCGATCTCCTCTGGCCCTTTGCGGTGGCGCTCACCATCTGCGTGACACTCACCGTGCTGCCACTGAGTCTGGCTCGGCAGCGTCTGGAGCAACTCGAGCGGGCCTGACGCGGCGCGGCGGCTCCACTACGTTTGGCGCCATGGCCCGTCGTGCTTCTTCCGCCAAAGCCCTGCCCGAGCCCGTGGTGGACTCGGCCGCCGCCTCCAGCTTTCGACGGCGTCTGCATCGCTGGTATCGCGCCAATGCGCGTGATCTGCCCTGGCGCCGGACGCGGGATCCCTATCGGATCCTGATTTCCGAACTGATGCTGCAGCAGACGCAGGTCTCGCGTGTGCTCGACTTCTATGCGCGATTCCTCGATCGTTTTCCGACACTGGATGCACTGGCCGCGGCCCGTCCTCAACGTGTATTGGACGCGTGGTCGGGACTGGGCTACTACGCCCGTGCGCGCAACCTGCACGCGCTGGCCCGCGAAGTGCACGGCAATCGTGACGGCGTAATTCCTTCCGAACCCGAGGCCCTGCGTGCACTACCGGGCATTGGCGCCTACACGGCGGGCGCCGTGGCGTCATTTGCCTACGAAAAGCGCGCGGCGCTGGTGGACACGAACGTGGCCCGTGTGCTGCAGCGCTACTTCGCGCCGGAGCTTCCGCTCAAGTCTGGTGCGGGCCTTCGTCGACTCTGGAGCATTGCACAACAGTTGCTGCCGCGAACGGGTGCGCTCACCTGGACGCACAACCAGGCCCTGATGGAGTTGGGCGCCCTCGTGTGCAGCGCGCGCGCGCCGCAGTGTCCGGTGTGCCCGGTGCGCCGAGGTTGCGCGAGCAGCGAATTGCTGCAGAAAGCAAAACGGCCCACCAAGGTGGGCCGTGTGCCGCGCAAACCGAAAACGTCAGGCCGCAGCCAGCTGTGAACCGCAGCCGCTGCAGAAGCGGGAGCCGGCGACGTTGATGCTCGTGCCGCAGGTCCCACAGGCTCCAGGCAGATACCCACCGCAACCAGAGCAGTACAACGCGTCCGGTTCAGGACGCGGTCCGCAACTGGCGCAGGATTGCTGGCGCCCCCGCGCCTTCGCAATGGCGGCTTCCACGGGATCCGCGGCTTCGTCTGCGGCCGCATCTGCGGCAGCATCTGCGGCAGCGGACGACATGACCAGCGTGGCCGCTGATCCGCGATCAGCAGCCCGCAGCTCCTCGAGCGCGGCCTTGGTATAGCGCGCCTTCAGATCGGCGTAGTCACCGTCGCTGAGCTTGCCTGTCTCACGATCAAACTCGATCTCGCGCAGCGCATCGACGGCCGTGGACGGACGATCATCGTCATCGAGCGCAGACTTGCCGTCTCGAGCCGGCGTAATGATGGTGCCGGCAAGGAGGGGAGCCAACACCACGGTCAAGGCGCCGAGTGCGAGCAGGGTCCCCACGACGAGCGGCATCGCGCCTTCAGGAATGGCCATCAGCGGTCGTCCTTGAGTGCGGCCTGCAAGCGGGCGAGTTCATCGGGTGTGGCATCGAGGTCTGACAGCGCGTCGTTCGCGGAGGACGAAGACGCGGTTGCCGAGGCTGATACCAGGTCGCGTGCCGCCCGCGCCTCTGCCGCGCGGCGGGCGTTGAGGCGCCAGCTGCGCAGCAACACGCCAATCCCGACGGCGCCGAGCGCCAGTCCGGCAAAGGGCGCAAACCACGCCAGCAGATTGAAGCCCTGCTTGCGCGGTGAATTCAGAATGAAGTCCCCGTAGGTACCGATGAGGGCTTCCATGATCTCGTCTGCCGTGTATCCACCGTCCACGAGACGCTGGATGTCACCATGCACGGCAGGCGAGATACCACACTGAAAGTCCGTGGTGCGGCAGGTGTAGATGTCGAGCGTGCAGGGACAGGGGCAGGCCAGGTTGCGCTCGAAGGCCTCAACCTGCCTGGCGTCCATGGTGGGCTTGGCGCCCGGCTTGGGCGGACGCGACACCGGCTTGTACGAGTCGGCCGACATGGTCACGGTGCCGGTGCTCGCCTCAGGCTGCGCCGGTGCCGCCGCGTCCTGCGCCGTAGCGGGCCAGGCCATGCCCGCCACGCCAACCACGGTCACGCCGGTGCGAAACAGGAAATCCCGGCGCGTGCTGCGAAAAGACGACAAACGCCTCACGCGCCCGCTCCCGCCACTTCGGTGTCACGCCCCATCGGGATTTGCGCCACGTAGCCGCTCTCACGTTCGGCACGCTGCGCCTGCGGCCACATCACGATGAGGCCACCAAAGGCCATGATGATGCCGCCGAACCACACCCACCACACCAGCGGGTTGAAGTGGATGTGCACCGCCGCCGTTTCGCGATCGGCCGCGCCCGTGAACACGAGATACACATCCTGTTGCATGGACTCGAGGATACCCACTTCGGTCGACGGCTCGAACGTGGGCTCACCCTGCGTATTCACATGCTGGCGCTTTTCACTGGAAAGCAGGCCCATGGGCTTGCCGTCCTTGGTGACGTCGAAGGTAACCGACAGCACGCGGCGATTGAGCTGTTCGAAGCTCGAGAGGCCCTGGCTGGTGAACGTCCACTCGTGGCCGTACGGGTCCTTGGCCGTGACCGTCTCGCCGGTCTTGAGCAGGGCCGTTACGTCGGTCTTGAACATGAGACCCGCAAAGGCGCAGAACAGCAGCACCACACCGAAGTGCACGATGTAACCGCCGTAGCGACGGCGATTGCGCGCCACCAGACGCACCGACGCCACGGCAAGCCCTTCGTCATACATGCGGCGGCGGGCGCCGATGCCCTTGGCGAACTCCTGCACAATGGTGCCGATGACAAAACCGGCCAGCAGATAGGACACCAGCGCGTAGGGGTCGCGCATGCCGAGCGCGAGCAGCGCCACCAATGTGGCCACGCCGGCGATCACCGGCCAGGTGAACTGCCGCTGCAGATTGCTGACCGACGCCTTGCGCCACGCGATCAGCGGTCCGATACCGGTGAGCGCCAGCAGCAGCAACCCGAGGGGCGCGTTCACCGAATTGAAGAACGGCGGACCCACCGTGATCTTGTCGCCCTTCACCCACTCGCTGAGAATGGGGAAGATGGTGCCCCAGAGCGTGGCGAAGCAGATGCCGATGAGCACCAGATTGTTGTACAGGAAGGCGGCCTCGCGGCTCACCATGCTTTCCAGTTCGGCCTTGGCCTGCAGGTCGTTGAGCCGCGTGCTCACCAGCCAGGCCGTGAGCGCCGTGGCCGCAATGAGGAAGCCCAGGAACCAGTTGCCCACGTTGGACTGCGCGAAGGCATGCACGCTCTCGATGATGCCCGAGCGCGTGATGAAGGTGCCAAGGATGGTGAGCAGGAAGGACAGCACCACCAGCGTCACGTTCCACTTGCGCAGCATGCCGCGCTTTTCCTGGATCATGATGCTGTGCAGGAAAGCCGTCACCGTGAGCCACGGCAGGAAGGAGGAGTTCTCCACGGCATCCCAGGCCCAGTAGCCCGACCAGCCCAATTCCACATAGGCCCACCACATGCCCAGCACAATACCGATGGTCAGGAAGAACCAGCTCACCAGTGCCCAGCGACGCACGGCACCCAACCACTGCGCATCAAGCTGGCGCGTAATGAGCGCGCCCACGGCAAAGGCAAACGGCACCGACGTGGCGATGTAGCCGAGGTACAGCATGGGCGGATGCGCGGCCATGCCCGGATTCTGCAGCTGCGGGTTCATGCCGCGGCCGTCGATGGGCACCCAGTCGAGACGCTCGTAGGGATTGGCGCCGAATGCCGTCGTCATGAGGAAGAACAACGACACCACACCCAGCGTCCCTGTCACATACGGCATCATGCCGCGGTTGCTCTGCCGGTTGGCAAACACCGCGATAGCCGAGTACAGGGTGAGGATGAGCACCCAGAACAGCATCGACCCGGCCTGACCGGCCCAGAACGCCGTGAAGGTGTAAACCTTCGGCAGATTCGCGCTGGTATACGAGGCGACGAACTTGATCGAGAAATCGTGGGTGAACAACGCCACCCAGAGGCCGATCGAGGCGAGGAGAGTGAAGAAGAAGGTGGCGTACATGGCACGCTCACCGCTCTTCACCAGGTCGGCGCGGCCCTGAAGCCCGCCAGAGAACGACACGGTAGTCGTCCAGGCGGCCATGAGCAGGGCCACCCAGAGTGACAGTTCACCAACGAGAATCATCTGAGGCCTCGTGCCACGGATGTGGCGCGGTCGACGATGGAGTTACGCCTTGGGGACCGAGGCGGGATGCTGGGCGCCGGCCGGATACTGGCCGGGCTGGCCCGGGGCATTCTCATAACGGGACGCGCACTTGGCCAACAGCGTTGTGGCCTGGAAGGTGCCACTGGCATCCAGCCGACCCTCGACCACCACGTCCACGCCATCGGTGAACGTGTCAGGAGCGACGCCGCGATAGTGCACCTTGTAGGTCTGCGTGCCGTCGGTCATGCGGAACGTGAGTTCCCGACCGCTCGGATCGCGGTCAATCGACCCGGCTTCCACCCGTGCGCCCACCTTCACGCCATTCTTCTGGAAGCGCGGGCTGTCGGCCACCTTGGCCGCCAGTTCAGTGGGCGTGAGGTAATAGGTGGCCGTCTCGTCGATCGAGCTGGCCATCAGGTAGCTGGCGGTGCCGAGGACCAGCACGCCGCCGAGCAGGAACTTGTTGCGAGCTTTCATGATGCCGCCGCCCTGTGAGGGTCCGGTGAGGATACCTGCAAGATAGCCCCGAAGGTCCCCTTCCCGTCAGTGCTGAACGGATTCTGGGGCGCTATTGCTCCCGGTCACGTGCCCAGGCCAGTGTGGTCCGGACCGCGCGTCTCCAGCCGGCGTAGGCAGTGGACGCCGCCTCAGCCCCTTCGGCCGACGGCTCAAAGCGATCGAAGCGCCGACCGGCCAGAAACTCGCTCGCATCCCGCCAGACACCGGTCGCCAGACCCGCGAGCCCGGCCGCACCCAACGCCGTGGTCTCCACCAGATCCGGCCGCTCCACCGGCACATGCAGCACGTCGGCCTGGAACTGCATGAGCCAATCGTTGCCCGTGGCGCCACCGTCCACACGCAGCCGGTCGAAGGGCACCTGCCCCTGCGTGCGCATGTCGCCCAGCACGTCACGCGTGGCATAGGCCATGGCCTCGAGCGCGGCCCGCGCGAAATGCGCCGCCGTCGTGCCCCGCGTCAGTCCCACGATCGTGCCGCGCGCGTTGGGCTCCCAGTCCGGCGCGCCCAGCCCCACCAGGGCCGGCACGAAGTACACCCCCTCATTGGATGGCAGCGACCGCGCCATGGCCTCGGTGTCCTTGCTGGAAGCAATCACGCCGAGGCCATCTCGCAGCCACTGCACCGCCGCGCCAGCCACGAAGATGCTGGCCTCGAGCGCAAAGACCGGTTGACCCGTGGCGTCGCAGGCAATGGTCGTGAGCAAACCGGAGCCGGGTGCCGGCCGGTGCGCCCCGGTGTTGAGCAGCAGGAAGGCGCCCGTGCCATAGGTGTTCTTGCCGTCGCCGGGTGCCCACCCCCCCTGACCAAACAGGGCCGATTGCTGATCACCGGCAATGCCTGCAATGGGCACCACCGCCCCCAGCGTGGCCATGGTGCTGTGCCCCACTTCACCACTCGACGGCACGATGCGTGGTAGCACCTCCATGGGCACGCCAAACAGCGCGCACAACTCCGGCGACCATGTGCGCGTGCCCAGATCGTACAGCATGGTCCGCGAGGCATTCGTGTGGTCGGTGACATGCGCCGCCCCACCCGTGAGGTGCCACACCAGCCAACTGTCGATGGTGCCCGCCGCCAACTCGCCACGTGCAGCGCGCGCCGCGTGATCATGCTGCGCGAGCAACCACTCGAGCTTGGTGGCACTGAAGTACGGATCGGTGACGAGCCCCGTCCGCTCGGCAATCATGCTGGCCTGCGGCGCGAGGGCGGCACAGCGCTCCGCGGTTCGTCTGTCCTGCCACACGATCGCGCGATGCACCGCCCGTCCGGTGGCACGCTCCCACAGGACGATGGTCTCGCGCTGATTGGTGATGCCCACCGCCGCCGGCGTCTCACCAGCCGCCGCGATGGCCTCGCGCGCCGCGCTCAGTGTCTTCTCGAGAATCTCGTGCGGGTCGTGCTCCACCCAACCGGGCGCCGGAAAGTGCTGCGTGATTTCCCGGTAGGCGCGAGCGCGCACCTGCCCGTCGTGCGCAATCATGAGACAGGTGGTCCCAGTAGTCCCCTGGTCGATGGCCAGCACACAGGTCATGCAGTGTCTCCGGAAGACGGCGAACGGTTTCGCGTTGCGGCAGACACCGCGGCCTGGCGACGATCAGGGCGACTCGTCGTCGACGGCGAAGGGCGGCTCCACGAACCCGCGATCGGTGAGGTAGGCAGTGACGAACGCACGGGGGGTAACATCGAAGGCCGGGTTCCACGCCGGCACCGACGCCGGCAAGTCGCCGAGTTCGTCGGCCTGCCGATGTTCGATGACGATATGCGTGCCGGTGGGCGTGGCCCCATCGATGGTACTCCACGGCGCGGCCACATAAAAAGGCACGCCGTGCGCCTGCGCCGCCAGCGCCACGCCATAGGTGCCGATCTTGTTGGCCACATCGCCGTTGGCCGTGATGCGGTCGGCGCCCACGATCACGAGGTCCACGAGGCCCTGCGCAATGAGCGAGGCCGCGGCGCCATCGGGCAGCACACTGACGTTGATGCCGGCGCGTGCGAGTTCCCAGGCCGTGAGTCGGGCGCCTTGCCTGAGCGGTCGGGTTTCGTCGGCATACACGGTGAGCGCGCGACCGCGGGCATGCGCGGTGTACAGCGGTGCCAGCGCCGTACCAATGCCGGCCGTGGCCAACGCCCCCGCATTGCAGTGGGTGAGCACGCGGGCACCATCCGGAATGATGGACAGGCCATGCATGCCGATGCGTTCGCACATCGCCGCGTCTTCTGCCCGGATGGCTTCGGCTTCGTCTGCGAGCACGGCAAGCAGCTCGTCGTTGCGCACCGCCTCGGTGACCCGCTGCATGCGCTCAACGGCCCAGGCCAGATTGACCGCCGTGGGCCGGGCCGAGGCGAGTCGCGGCGCATATTCGGTCAGGAGATGCCGGGCCCGTGCGCCATCACCGCCACTCGCGTTGCGCAGCGCGACGCTGAGCCCGATGGCAGCGGCCACGCCGATGGCCGGTGCGCCTCGCACCGCGAGCGTGCGAATGGCGTCAATGACCTCATCCAGCGAGACGAGATCGCACTGCTGCTCGATGCCGGGCAGCAAACGCTGGTCGATGATGCGAAGAGCTTGGCGGTCCGGAGACCAGCCGACGGCGCGTGGTGGTTGCACGAAAGCAAACTACAACGGCACCCGTGCAAACCCGACGTAACAGTATGATCACGCCTGCCTCTGGCCCCCCGTTTAGATTTCCGGCCCGACCTCCAACCGCCCCGGATATGTCCTACCAGTTTCTGCAGTTCGACGTGGCCGACCGCATCGCCACCATCACGGTCAATCGCCCTGACAAGCTCAACGCGCTCAACGACGCGACGATTGCGGAGTTGGGAGCGGCCATCGACGAGGCCATTCAGCGAGACGACGTGGCCGGCGTGCTCCTGACCGGCGCCGGCCGGGCCTTCATTGCCGGCGCTGACATTTCCGAGCTGGAAAGCCAGTCGCCGCTCGATGGTCAGCGTCGGGCCCGGGTGGGCCAGGCCATTTTCCGCCGCTTCGAAACCAGCCCCAAGCCCACCATGGCCGTGATCAATGGCTTTGCGCTGGGCGGTGGGTGTGAGCTGGCCATGGCCTGTCATGTGCGCCTGGCGAGCGAAAAGGCCAAGCTGGGTCAGCCCGAGGTCAAGTTGGGTATCGTGCCCGGGTACGGTGGCACGCAGCGCCTGCCGCGGCTCGTGGGTCGCGGCGCGGCCCTCAAGCTGCTGCTCACCGGCGACATGATTGACGCGGCCGAAGCGCACCGTCTTGGCCTGGTCGATCAGGTGGTCGCTCCCGAGGCGCTCATGGACACGGCCCGTGCCGTCATGGGCAGCATGGTGGCCAACGCGCCGTTGGCTCTGGCCGGATGCATTGAAGCCGTGAACCGCGGGCAGGACACGGATCTGGTGCAGGGCTGCACCATCGAAAGTGATTTCTTCGGCCTGCTGTCTGCCACGGCTGACATGCGCGAGGGCATGCGCGCGTTTCTCGAGAAGCGCGCACCCAACTTCACGGGCGCCTGATCGTCGGTTGCTGCGGGGCCGGTGTGTGTCGTGCCGGCTCCGCAGCTATCGGCGTGCTGCGGCTACATGCTCGCACATCTCGCGCTTCGCGACTATCGCAATCTTGCCTCGCTTGACCTGACGGTTCCGGCCGCCGGGCTCGTGGTGGTGGGCGAGAACGGCCAGGGCAAGACCAACCTGCTCGAGGCCGTCGCCTACCTCGCGCTGCTGCGTTCGTTTCGCGGCGCGCGCGATGTCGACGTCGTGCGCTTTGGCGCGCCGGCCTTCCATGTGCGCGCAACGCTCTCGGCGCCTGCCCGCTGTCATACGGTGGGTGTGGGCTTTGAGCGGGCCAGCAAGCGCAAGCGCGCCACACTCGATGGCGTGGAACAGACACGCCTCACCCAGGCGCTTGGCGCTCTGCCCTCCGTGGAGTTTTCGCCGGCTGACGTTTCTCTCGTCGCGGGCGGTCCGGGTGAACGGCGGCACTACCTCGATGTCATGCTGGCGCTGTCGTCACCGGCGTACCTGCAGGCGCTGCAGCAGTACCGCGCCGCGCTGCTGCGCCGCAACGCCACCTTGCGTGCCTTGCAGCTCTCGGGCACGCGCCATGCGCCGGCTGACGAGCGGGTGAGTGTATGGGAGCCCGCGCTGGCGGAGTCGGGTGGCGTGGTGATCGCGGCCCGGCAACGCTTTGTTGCGGAGCACGCCGAGGGGTATGCGGCGTTGTGCGCGCAAATCGGTGAGCGGGACCTCGCCCACCTGCGCTACCAGAGCGTGAGCAGTGATGCCGGCGCGCCAGGCGACCATGCCGCACAGCAGCAGGCACTCCTGGCCGCGATGGCGGCGCAGCGTGGCAACGAGTTGCGTCGCGGCACCACGCTGGTGGGTCCACATCGCGATGATCTGGTCCTGCAACTCGGAGGGCGCGATCTGCGCACCTTTGGTTCAGCCGGTCAGCAGCGCAGCGCAGCCATTGCCCTTCGATTGCTCGAACTGGCGGTCTTGACGCGGGCCTTGGGTCACGCGCCCTTGCTGCTGCTCGATGACCCCTTTGCGGAACTGGATCTGGGTCGCGCGGCGCGGGTGCTGGACCTGCTCGAAGCCGCTGGCGCCGCGCAGGTGCTCTTGGCCGTGCCGCGCGAGGAGGATATCCCGCCGGCCTACACGCGGCTCGAGCGGCGCGTGATGCGGGGTGGGGTGCTGGGGTAGCAGGCGGTGGGCGGCAACCCTGAACTCAACACTTTGACTCAAACCTCACAGCTGACCGAACTCGCCGACGCTGCGTAGTTCGGTGAGCTTTGAGCTCTGAGTTGAAGTTTTGTGTTGCGAGTCGGTACGCTTCAGCAATGTCAGATCCCCGCAAACGCTCCCCCGCCAAACTCGGTGACGTCGTGGCCTCCGTGCTCGAGCACGCGGGGCTGTCGGGTCGTGTGGCGCAGGCGGCGGTCATTCCCGAATGGCCGCGGCTGGTGGGACCGCAGATTGCCGAGGTCACCGAGCCGCTGTTGCTGCAGCAGGATGGCACGCTGTGCGTGGCGGTGCGCACCCATGCGTGGATGCAGGAACTGACCCTGCTGGAGCCCGAGTTGCTGGGGTCGCTGAACGGCGATCCGGCACGGCCGCCAATTACCCGGCTGCGCTGGATGCTGCGCCGCTGACCCGCTTCGGGCCGCCAGCGCAAGCTATTGAAAAACAACAACTTGCGCGAATTGCGCGCGGTTGCTTCCGCCCTCCCGATCGGGTATATTTCGGGGTTGTGTTTCCGGGCCAGTTTTCGCCCGGACGATCTCCCCTCCGGCAGCAACCAGCAATGGCCAACAGCAGCAGCGAGTCCGAGAAGGAATACAGCGCAGGTAGTATCACCGTACTCAAGGGACTCGAAGCGGTCCGCAAGCGCCCGGGCATGTACATCGGCTCCACGTCGGCGCGCGGTCTGCACCACCTCGTCTACGAGGTGGTGGACAACTCCATCGACGAAGCCATGGCGGGACACGCCACGCGCGTGCACGTCACCATCCATGAGGACAATTCCATTTCCGTCGAGGATGACGGCCGTGGCATTCCCGTGGATGTGCATCCAGTGGAGAAGTTGCCCGGTGTGGAGATCGCGCTCACCGTGCTGCACGCCGGCGGCAAGTTCGAGAAAGACGCCTACGCGGTGTCCGGTGGTCTGCACGGCGTCGGCGTGTCGGTGGTGAATGCGCTCTCCGACAGCCTCAAGGTGTGGGTGAAGCAGCAGGGCAAGGAGCACTACATGGACTTTGCCCGTGGCACCACCACCACGAAGCTCAAGGTGCTGCGCAACGTGCCGGCCAAGGAAACCGGCACCAAGGTGTGGTTCAAGCCCGACGCGACGATCTTCCAGGAGACGACGCGCTACGAATGGGCCACACTGGCCAGCCGCCTGCGTGAATTGTCGTATCTCAACAAGGGCATTCAGATCACGCTCCGCGATGAGCGCCCGGAAGAATTCCGCGACGGGCAGCCGCGCGAGGAAGTGTTCTACGCGCGCGGCGGCCTCAAGGAGATGGTCACCTTCCTCATCGGCAGCAAGAAGCCGCTGCATCAGGATGTGGTGTATCTCGATACAAGCCGCGACGGCATCGGCATCGAGATGGCCATGCAGTACAACGACTCCTACGCCGACAACGTCTTTTCCTTCGTCAACAACATCAACACCCATGAGGGCGGCACGCACCTCACGGGCTTCAAGAGCGCGCTCACCTCGGTCATCAACAAGTACATCGAGAAGTCGAGCAACCTCAACAAGAAGGACAAGGAAATCCGCCTGTCCGGCGATGACGTGCGCGAAGGCCTCACCGCCGTACTCTCGGTGAAGGTGCGCGAGCCGCAGTTCGAAGGGCAGACCAAGACCAAGCTGGGCAACTCCGAGGCCGAAGGCGCGGTGCGCAGCGTCATCAACGAGCTGCTCTCGCAGTACCTCGAGGAGCACCCGAAGACGGCCAACGCCATCATCGACAAGGCCATCTCGGCGGCGCGGGCCCGCGAGGCTGCGCGCAAGGCGCGCGATCTCACACGCAAGAAGAGCGCGCTCGATGTGGCGGCGTTGCCCGGCAAGTTGGCCGACTGCTCTCTCTCGGACCCCACGCTGTGCGAGATCTATCTGGTTGAGGGTGACTCCGCCGGTGGTTCCGCCAAGCAGGGCCGCAAGCGTGATTTCCAGGCCATTCTGCCGCTGCGCGGCAAGATCATCAATGTGGAGAAGGCGCGCTTTGACAAGGTGCTCTCCAACGAGGAAATCCGCACCATCATCACGGCCATCGGCACCGGCATCAAGGAGGAGTTCGATCTCTCCAAGGCCCGGTACCACAAGATCATCATCATGACGGACGCCGACGTGGACGGCGCGCACATCCGCACGCTGCTGCTCACGTTCTTCTTCCGTCAGATGCCCGAGCTCATCGATGCGGGCTTCATGTACATCGCCCAGCCGCCGCTCTATCGCGTGGCCAAGGGCAAGGAAGAGTTCTACGCCTACTCCGAAAAGGAGCGCGACGCCTATGCCGAGCGGCTTGGCGGACCGGAAGGGCGCGGCAACATCATGGTGCAGCGCTACAAGGGTCTCGGTGAAATGAACCCCGAGCAGCTCTGGAAGACCACCATGGATCCGGAAACCCGCACCATGTTCCGCGTCACGATGGACGACGCGGTGGTTGCCGACCAGACCTTCCAGACCCTGATGGGTGACGACGTCGAGCCGCGTCGTCTGTTCATCGAAACCAACGCGCGCTTCGTGAGCAATCTCGACATCTGAGAGAGGCCACGCCTCACGGCGCGAATGCCGTGTGGCGTGACATGGCAAGACAAAGCGGCCCCGGTGAATGCACCGGGGCCGCTTTGTCTCATGCCCCCCGGATGTCACACTCAGCGAAACGGATCGCTGAATCGCGCATCGCGCGGAAAGACCGCGTGGGTCGCATGCGCTGATTCAAGCGCGGCGTGAACGTCCTGGCTCTGTGATCTAGGACAGTGGGCGAGACTCTTCCCCCACCTGCAGCAAACGCCTCGCCTCCGCGATGGCCTCACTGGTCCCCGCCAGCGCCAGAATATCCCCGACCTGCAGCACGTCACGGCCAACAGGGAGCAGCACCTGGTCGCCACCGCGGGTGATGGCGAGCACCACCGCGCCAGTGGACGAACGCAACTGCAAGTCCGCGAGTGAGCGACCGGCCGCGGGGCTGTCCATTGGAACCCGTACGGGCACTGGATCGCCAAGGCCGGGCACCACTTTGTACAGACGGTCGAGTGGTGGTGGGGATTCCACGGCGGGAGTCGTATCCGGCGCCATCTGCCGACCCAGTGCCGCCAGAATGATTTGCGCACCCGCCTGCGTGTGTCCCTGCAGTTCGGTGGTGCTGCGCCAGAAGGCCACAATGAACCAGGTCAGCACGAGGCCCAGCAGCAGCGGTGCTCGACCAAAGGGCACGAACGGTGCCGTGACGGCCAGCAACGGCACACCCACCAGCGAGACGATGGCCAATTGCAGGGTCGCGACCAATGCACGCCGCGGCGCGGCTGCGTAGTCGAGTCGCTTTTCGTCTTCGCGCGGGAGGGCGCGCGCGGCCAACAGCATGCCGAGCGTGCGCGCCATGCGCACGATGCCCACAAACAACGGCACCGCCACCAGTGCGGCACCCGCCAGGACCACCACATCAGCAGCGGTTGGCGTAAGACCTACTCCGCTGACCAGGCGGACAGACAGCACCTCCCGCTCCACAGCGGTACCGATGATCACACCAGCCAGCAGCGCCGCATCGAGTACGAGCCAGCGCACTTTGCGCTTGACGAGCAACTGCGTATTGCGCTCGACCGGCGTGCGACGAAGCCGCTCGATCCAGGTACCATAGAGGCTCACGAACGTCTGCAGCGGACGCGGCAGGTGCCGGTCCACCCACGCCGACACGGGGTCAGCCGCGCGAATGAACAGCGGCGTGGTGAGCGTGGTGATCGCCGACACGGCCACCGCAACCGGATACACAAAATCCCGCGTCGCGCCGTTGGCCAACCCCACACCGGCGATGATGAACGAAAACTCGCCGATCTGTGTGAGGCTCATGCCGGCCTTGGTGGCCGTGCGCGCATCATTGCCGCTGAGAAATGCCCCTACGGTCACGGCCAGCAGCTTGCCGCTCATGACCACCACCGTGAACAGCACCACGGCCACCCAGTTCTCCGCGATGAGACGCGGATCGATCATCATGCCCACCGACACGAAGAACACCGCCGCGAACATGTCACGCACACCGGCGATCGCATGCTCCACCTTGTGCGATTCACCCGACTCGGCAACCAGCGAGCCCGCGATGAACGCGCCCAGCGCCACCGAGTAGCCGAAGTTGAGAGCCAACAACGCGGCGGCAAAGCAGATGCCCAGGCTCACCACCAGCGTCGTTTCCGCGCGATCAAGCTTGATGACATGTCGCACCAGTCTCGGCACCACCAGCAGACCAACACCCACCAGGCCCACCAGGAACGCGCCAAGCCTCCCGGCGGTGACCAACAGCGACCCCGCACTCACGCCGCCACTGGCCGACATCGTGGTGAGCGCGGCAATCAGCAGAATGCAAATGAGGTCTTCAAAGATGAGAATGCCGAAGACGAGATCGACAAACCGCCCCTTTACACCCTGCTCGGCAAAAGCCTTCACAATGATGGTCGTGGACGAAATGGCCACGATGGCGCCGGCATAGATGCTTTCAAGCAGAGTCCAGCCGAGGAGTTGTGCCGCACCAAAACCGAACAGCGCCATGGCACTGCAGTCGATGAGGGCGACAAACCCAGACGTGGCCCCTACCTGGGCGAGTCGGCGCAGACTGAATTCGAGCCCGAGACCGAACATGAGCAGGATGACGCCCAGTTCGGACAGCGCGCTCACCATTTGCACATCCACGTTCAAGGGGATGGGCAGATGCGGTCCGACAATCATGCCAGCCAGGAGGTAGCCGAAGACGACCGGCTGCCGGATGCGCTGGAACACGAACGTGGTAACCGCCGCCACGCACAGAATGAGCGCGAGGTTGGTGAGAAACGCGTGCGCGTCGGGCATGGCCCCTCGGGAAGTCCGTCAAGAAAAACAAAGACCCGGTCGTCAGCACGACGACCGGGTCAGGATCAATCACCCACCGCCGCGACACTCAGGGCGTCTGATACTCACCCTTGGCCTGGCGACTCAGCTGGCGCGAGAAATTGAGCGCGACCGTGATGAGCGCGGCAAACAGCACCGTGAAGGCGATGTAGCACACCGTGGTGACCGTGGGCTCCATGCCGCCCGTGGGGCTCGGCGTGGCGATGTACATGACCAGACCGTACAGACCGAGCAACGGCAGCACGGCAGCGGCCGCCACCAGGCTGAGCAGGCGATTCGTGGACGGAGAGAGCATCGCGCGACAGGCATGGGCGCTGAGAGCGCCAGTGAAGAACTCGCGACGTGCCGGACTGCTGGCAATCGCTGACCTGCCAAAGGTAAGGGGTGAGGCCGGCTGCCGGTAGCTAGTCCAGTTCCCAGAGCTGCACGCCGGCCTCAGTGACGCGGTGGGAAATGAGCGGCAGAGGCGGCTCCGCGTCGTCGGCCACCCGAATGGCGCCGGCAAGCGCCTCGCGCCCCCGCTGGATGCCTGTCGCGTCGGCCGCAAAGATCGTGGCCAGTGGCTCGCCCGCCCGCACCACGTCCCCTGGCCGGGCCGTGATGACAAAGCCCACGGAAGCGTCGACCTGGTCTTCCACCCGCGTCCGGCCGCCGCCCAAGGCGGTGATGCCCCGCCCCACCGCGCGCGGTTCGACCTGTGCCACCACACCGGCACGGGTGGCCACGAACAGCTCCACTTCGGCCGCCTGCGGCAGAATGGACGGGTCGTCCACCACGGCCGGGTTGCCACCCTGTGCCTCGATGATCTGCTGAAAGCGCTCAGCGGCCTTGCCGCTGGAAATGGCCACCTCCATGCGGCGACGGGCCTCATCACGATCGGCGGCGGCGCCACCCAGCAGCAGCATTTCAGCGCCCAGGGCATAGGTCACCGCCATCAGATCCGGCGGGCCTTCTCCGCGCAGCGCCATGATGGACTCCTCCACCTCGAGCGCATTGCCACAGGCGCGGCCCAACGGGCGGTCCATGGCCGTGAGGAGCGCCACCACCGGGCAGCCGTGATCGGCCCCAAGCGAGACCATGGTCTGCGCGAGCTCGAGTCCGCGATCAAGCTCCGGAAGAAAGGCACCCGAGCCGCGCTTCACGTCGAGCACCAGGCCGGTCAGGCCCTCGGCCAGCTTCTTGGACATGATGCTGGCGGCAATGAGGGGAATGCTCTCGACGGTGCTGGTGGCGTCGCGCAGCGCATAGAGCTTGCGGTCGGCCGGTGCGATCTCGCGCGTTTGTCCAATCAGAGCGCAGCCGAGGGTCTCGAGCTGACGGGTGGCGGCCGCCAGCGTCAGGTCGGTGCGAAAACCGGGGATCGACTCGAGCTTGTCGAGGGTACCTCCTGTGTGACCGAGCCCGCGCCCGGACATCATGGGCACGTTCACACCACAGGCGGCCACGAGGGGGGCCAGGACGAGGGATACTTTGTCCCCCACACCACCGGTGGAGTGCTTGTCCACGCGGCCGCCACGCAGGTGGTCGAGGTCGAGCGTGGCACCGCTTTGCAGCATGGCGTCGGTCAGGCCCCCAAGTTCTTCGCGGTCGAGACCAACGAAGAATATGGCCATGGCGAGGGCCGCCATCTGGTAGTCAGGCACCGCTCCCGCAGCGTACTGCTGCATGAGCAGCCGCCACTCGGCGGGCGCAATGCGTCCGCCATCACGCTTCCGTTCGATCAGTGCACGCGCTTCCATACGTCATGCCAAGCTACACCTACATTTCGCCGCGTGCACTCTGCACCGGGCTGCTGCTGCTGGGGTCGGCCACACTGTGGCCGGGCCTGGTCAGGGCCCAGGGGAGTGCAGTGGCACCGAGCGGAGCGGGTGCAGCGTCATCCACCCTTGGCGGCGCCGGGGTGGAGGCCCTTGTGGCGCAGGGCGACCGTGAGAGCGCCGCGCGTCGCTCTGCGGCGGCCCTGGCCTTGTTTGAACGCGCGGTGGCGGTCGACGGGCGTCATGCGCCGGCGCTCTGGCGCGCGGCACGTGAGGCGGTGGACCTTGGCGAGGTCGAGGGCGACACACAAAAGCGCAGCGCGCTGTACGCCCGCGCGGTGACGCATGCGCGCCGGGCGGTGGAGGTCGCGCCCACCGAGGCGGAGGCCCGGTTTCAGCTGGCGCGCGCGGTCGGGCGTACTGCCCTGACACTCGGTCCACGGGACCGCGTGAAGTTCGCCACCGAAGTGCGCGATCATGCACTCGAAGCCTTGCGACTGGACGCGCGCCATGCCGGTGCGCTGCACGTGCTGGGGGTGTGGCACGCCGAAGTGATGCGGCTCAATGGCTTCACGCGCGCCATGGCGCGCACGTTTCTGGGCGGCAAGGTGTTTGAATCGGCCAGTTGGGCCGAAGCCGTGCGTCACCTGGAAGAATCCGTGCGCATCGAGCCCACACGGCTGGTACACCGACTTGACCTGGCGCGCATATACCGCGACATGGGCCGCCGGGCCGATGCACGTGCCTCGTATGAAGCGGCTCTGCGGTCGCCGCTCATTGACGCCAACGACGAGTACTACCGGCAGAGCGCCGAAGCCGAGCTCCGGCGCCTGCCGCGGTAGGTCCCCGTCTCGCGGGTGCTACCAGCGCCCGCCGTTTCGGACCGTGTCGCGCACGGTTTCGCGGGCGCCGTCCACCAATGCACGACCGCGCTTCATGCCGCGCCGCGCCAGACGTCGCGCCGAGCGGGTGGTTTCGTCCCGCAGCTCCTCCACGGCATCGGTGCTGCGATCGTAGAGGCGACGCGCGCCGCGCCGCAGTTGGCGCCGTGTGTCCGCGCCGCTGGCCGGCGCGAGCAGGAGCGCCGCACCTGCGCCCAGGGCCAACCCGATCAGTACGCCCACGCCAAGGGCTCTCGGGTCGAGCCGGCCACCCTGCTCGTGTTCCGAATCGTGCTCGTCGTGTGTGTCGCGTCCGAACATGCTGCCTCCTGCGCGTGCTGCGCGATGATGTGGAATGGAAATATGGCCCGCGAAGCGACGGACCATCAGGGTGACGAATCGCACGGCGGCGGTAGATTCCCGGCATGACTGCCGTGCCCCCGTCCATCGCCCAGCGCGCCGAATCACTGCGACTGCAACTCAGCCGTGCGCAGTACGAGTACTACGTGCTCGACGCCCCCGTCCTCTCAGATGCGGAATACGACCGTTTGTTCCGCGAACTGCAGGACCTGGAGCACCAATACCCCACACTGCGTACAGAAGATTCACCGACCCAGCGAGTCGGTGCGCCGGTGCAGGCGTCACTGGCCACGCATCGCCACCTCGTGCGCATGATGTCGCTCGACAATGCGTTCAACGACGACGAGTTGCGCGACTTCGAGAAATCGATCGAGCGGGTCGTTGGTGATGCCGTGCACAAATCCGGATACACCGTCGAACTCAAAATCGACGGCGCGGCGGTGGCCCTCACGTATCGCGACGGCGTGTTGGTGACGGCTGCGACACGCGGCGACGGAACCGAAGGCGAAGATGTGACGGCGAACGTGCGCACCATCGGCGGTGTGCCGCTGCGTCTGCTGGGCGACGGGCATCCACCACTGATGGAGATTCGTGGCGAGATCTATCTGCCATTCGCCGGCTTCGAGCGCATGAACGACGCGCGCGTGGCGGCGGGCGAACCGGTGTACGTGAACCCGCGCAACGCGGCCGCCGGATCACTGCGTCAGCTCGATCCCTCCATCACGGCGCAGCGCCCGCTGCGATTCTTCGGCTACGCGGCCGTGTTGCCCGATGGGCGCGTTCCCGCGCGCACGCAATGGGATCTGCTCGAGCAGTTGAGTGCCTGGGGCATTCCGGTGGCACCGCACCGCGCGCGCTGCGACACCATGGCCGAAGTCGCAGCGTGGGCGCACACGGTGGAACACGAAACGCGCGCGCAGTTGGGATTTGCCATCGACGGTGGCGTGGTGAAGCTCAATGACGTGGCGCTGCAGGATGAGTTGGGTGTGCGCAACGATCGCACGCCGCGCTGGGCCGTCGCGCGCAAGTTCGCTCCGGACATGGCCGTCACACGTCTCGAGCGGATCGATGTGAATGTGGGCCGCACGGGTGTGCTGACACCCTTTGCCGTGCTCGATCCGGTGGAAGTGGGCGGTGCCACGGTCACGTTTGCCTCGCTGCACAACGCGGATCAGATCGCGGCCAAGGATCTGCGCGAAGGCGACATGGTGCAGGTGGTGCGGGCCGGCGACGTGATTCCCTACGTGCTGGGGCCGGTGCCGGAGCGCCGCACAGGCAGTGAACAGCCCTGGCAGATGCCCACACACTGCCCGCGCTGTCAGACGGCCGTTGTGCGCGAAGGCGAGGACGTGGCCACCTACTGCCCCAACGTGGCGTGTCCAGGGCGGCAGCTTGAAGGGCTCGTGCACTTTGCGAGCAAGGACGCCATGGACATCGACGGCCTGTCCTATGCACGTCTGCAACAGCTGCTTGATGCCGATCTCGTACACGATTGTGCCGATCTGTTCGACGTGACCGTGGCGCAGCTCGTGACCCTCGAGCGCTTCGGCCAGAAGAGCGCTGAGAATCTGGTGCAGGCCATGCAGACCGCCAAGCAGCAGCCCCTTTCGCGTCTGCTCTTCGCGCTCGGCATTCGCCACGTGGGCGCACAGGCGGCGCAATTGCTGGCGCGGCAGTTCGGCAGCATGGACGCGCTCATGTCCGCGACGCCCGAGCAACTGGCGGCGGTGCGTGGCATCGGGGATATCATCGCCCAATCAGTCGGCGAGTACTTCGCCAATCCCAGTGTGCGGGATCTGGTGGAGCGTATGCGGGCCCGTGGACTGCGCTTCGACGAGCCCAACGCGGTACAGGCCGATGGGCCGCTCACCGGCGCCACCGTGGTCATTACCGGCACCCTGCCCACCCTGTCGCGCGGTGAGGCCACGGCGCTCGTGGAGCAGGCGGGCGGCCGGGTGACGAGCAGCGTGTCCCGTAAGACCACCTTCGTAGTGGCTGGCGAAGAGGCGGGCAGCAAGCTGGACAAGGCCAGGGAGCTTGGTGTCGAGGTGATCGACGAGGCCGAGCTGCGGCGGCGGGCCTCGGCGTGAGTTCGCCCGCGTGGGCGCGTCCAGCCGCTGCTCGGGCCGACTGGCCGAACAGCAACGGCACGGCTCGTCACAGCCCCGGACGCTTGACGTGACCGCCTCCATTGGCGAGCGTCACGCTGACATGAGCCCTGCCCTGCCTCCGACCGCCCTGCGCCGCGTGAGCGTGCCCGCCGAACTCTTCGACGGGCTGCGTCTCGCGGCTGCCTCCGTGCCCGACGCCATACGCGACGCCGGCTTCGTGACCGGCCAGGCGCTGTACGACCAGTTTGCCGCCTGGCTGGACGAGCAGGGTGAGACCGCGCCCGCCCACCTCGCGGACGACCGCTTTCCCTGGTTGCTGCAGGCCTTCTTTCACGACCTGGGCTGGGGCCGCGTCGAACTGGTGCCACTCAGCGAGGCCGTCATGTCGCTCGAGGCCAGTGAGTGGAGCGAGGCTGGCGAGTCGGGCGGCGGCTGCCCCGTGAGCGTCGGGGTGTTTGCCGGATTCTTTGGCCGACTGGCCGAAGCGCCCATTGCCGTGCTCGAAGTCAGCCCGGAGGGCGAAGCCGGCCGTGGCCGATTCCTGCTCGGCTCCGTGGACGTGATGGACTACGTGTGGGAAGCCATGCAGCGCGGCATTCCCTACGACCGGGCCGCCGCCAGCGCCTGACGCTCAGGGGTCCGTCAGGACCCCGGCATACTTGGGATTGGGGCGCAGCTCCCCGTCCACGAGCACTTCGCGGTCCCAGGGCAGGACGATCATGGCCTGCGTGGCAAGCGCATGATAGTCAGGGGCGTAGCTGCCAGTGCGAAAGCTGACTGCGGTGCGGACTTCGCGTGCACCGGCATTGACGATGGCACCCACTGCCAGTCGCAGCGTCTGCCCCGAGTCGCAGGTCTCGTCCACGAGCAGCACGCGCTTGTTGCGCACGTCGGCTGGCGCGGCCCCAAACACAGCGGGCGTTTCCCGCACCTGCGCTGCGCTGTAACGCCGCGAAATCAGGATGGAGTGAAACGGCAGGTCGAGTATGGCGGCGACGGCCGCACCGGGCACGACCCCCGCAGTGGCGACGCCCACGACCAGATCGGGCATCCATTCGCGCGCCACGCGCAGGGCCAGGGCGCGCGAGAGCTCACCGAACAGCGGCCAGTCGACGATGAGAACCCCTTTGTTGGGATCGGGGGCGTACGGCATGGGTCCTGACATCGTCAGCTCCGGAGGGGGATGGGGGAGTCTAGCCCCGGATGGGGTCACCGGCAACGCAGCGTGACAGGTGGCTCGCTGTGAGCTTGTAGCCACGCGGACGCGCCGATAGGTTAGCTCAGCACGATTCGGCGTGCCGAGTCTCTTCTTCTTTTCCCTCACGACACTCCGCGAGCCCATGACCTGGTGGCGCCGTCTCGTGGGCGGCTCGTCCGGGCGCGATCCGCGCCAACCGGATTTCCTCTCTGAAGCGCTCGATCTCGAATCGCGCGGCGATTACGCGAACGCCCTCACATCGTACCGGCTCGCGCTGCGCGAGCATCCGGACGATCTGCGCGTGCTGCAGAACATCGCCATCGCCTTCTCCAAGACCGGTCAACCGGAGGAGGCCATCCGCACCTATCGGCGCGCACTGCAACTCGACGCCGACCTGCCTGGCGCGCACTACGGCCTGGCCTTCCTGCTGCTCAAGCGTGGCGACACGGCGCATGCGGGCATGCATCTCGAGGCCTTCCTGCGTGTGACGCGCGCCGACGACGCCGGGTCGGCGAAGTTTCGCGCGCATGCGGAGCGCACCCTGACGCAGCTCCAGGGCAACGGATTCTCCGAACAGGCCGACGCGACGTCAGAGGACGGCATGCACGAGGCGCCTGGTGATGAGTCCGTCGCCGATGGCTGGACGGACGACCGCGCGCGTGAGGGCTGACGTGGGACGCGTACTCTCGATTGTCAGTCAGAAGGGCGGAGTGGGCAAGACCACCACGGCCGTGAATCTGGCGGTGGCGTTTGCACGCCGCGGACTCAAGACCCTGCTCGTGGACGCGGATCCGCAGGGTGCCGTGCGGTACGGCGTGGGCCTCCGGCGTGGTCACCCCACGGTGGGCTTCGATGACTACCTCCGCGGCGAGCGCAGTCTGCGTGAAGTCATTCTTCCCACCGCGCTGCCCTGGTTGCGCGTGATTCTCGCCGGCACCGTGTCCGACTCCGCCGACCACACGGCGTTCCAGCGGTCAGTTGGCGAGACGACCGTGCTCGGGGAATTGCTCGCCATGGCGCGTGAGCGCTGTCACGTCGTGGTGGTGGACACCCCGCCGGGCCTTGGCGCCATCACGCGGCGCGTGCTCGCAGCCAGTCAGCATGTGGTGGTACCACTGCAATGCGAGCCGCTGGCACTGCAGACCACGCCGCAAATTCTGCGCGCCATTCAGGACGTCATCAGCGAAAACGACGAGTTGACGCTTGAAGGCATCCTGCTGACGATGTTCGAGGAAGGGAACCCCGCCACCGAGCGCGTGGTACGCTACGTGCGAGAGCACCTGCCGCAGCACCTCGTGTTCGACACGCCCATCCCGCGGACGCCGGCTACGGCCGATGCCTTCTCGGCCGGGCAGCCCGTCGTGTTGCGTGCGCCGGCCGATCCGGCCAGTCAGGCCTATATCAACATCGCCACGCGCCTCGCGGAGCGTTTCGCGTAATGCACGTCCCGTTCAACCAGGTGTTCAACCGGGCACGTCGTGTGCTCGGGACTCTGGTGCTCGTTCCACTCGCCGTGGTCGGCCTTGCGGCGGCCTGCGCCGAAATTGGCACCGGTCCCGATCGCCCAGCGGCCATCGAACTCGAACCGTTCCCGTCACCGTCCATCGTTGCCGGCGACACGCTGCGCACGTTCGAGGGCGTGGTATCGCCCATGCGTGCAATTGTGCGGAATGTGTCGGGCGACGTCATTGCCGATGCACCGGTTCGCTATCTCTACGCCGACTTCAATCGCGACTCGGCGCTGCTGGTCGACTCCGCGTCGGGCATCGTGGTGGCGGCCAAGACGCCAAACGGCGAGCCACGTCTCGCGGCACGAGTGGGATCCACGCTTCAGGTGATCCGCTCTCTCGTGGTGACGATTCGGCCGGACACCATGGAGGGCACGTCGCCTACGCAGACGCTGAACATGCTGCCCTTCGACACCACCGCCAATCGCACGGCGGCGTTTCGCGCGGTGCTGCAGAACACGGAAACGACCACGAAGCGGCCGGTAAATGCCTGGGTGGTGCGATATCGCCTGGTGTCACCGGCCAATCCGAACAACGACACCACGCAGGCGGCCTGGCTGGTGAACGAGCAGAGCCGGCCGACCACGGTGGACACGACAGGCTCTCAGGGTGAAGTGGATCGCTTTGTGCGAGTTCGCGCCGGAGCGTTTCCAGCAGCCGGCACGGTGGACAGTGTCGTGGTCGAGATGCAGGCTTTCTATCGCGGTCGTCCGCTGAAGGGCGCGCCCCTGCGCCTGCGGGCCATCGTCGCCGACACGGTCCGGCGCTGACACGGTCGGCGCTGACCGCCTGACGTAGCACACCCGCACGAGTCCTGGCGCCGCCGCCAGGACTGTGGCGCCCGGGCGCACCCGTCGCCAATTTCCGGGTCCCCCTGAATTCTCCGGCCGACTCCCTCCTTCGGCCTTTCGCTGGAGCGCGCGTGATGACATCACTGGCGGCCTCTGCCGTACCCTCGCTGCACAACACCCTGTCTGGCATTCCCTCGCCGAGCGTCGCAGCCGCCGGTGGACCACGTCCGGCGCCCGGGACGCTGTGTCGTCTCTTCTTCGATGCCGTCGAGCGCTACGACCGGCCGGACGCCCTGTTGTACAAGGTGAATGGTGTCTGGCAGCCCACGAGTCATCGGCGCATCCTCGAGCAGGTACGCCACCTCGCGTTCGGACTCGAGGATCTCGGCATCACGGCGCAGGACCGTGTGGGCATCCTTTCGGAGAATCGTCCCGAGTGGTTGCTCACCGACTACGCCTGCATGTGCAGCGGCATTGCCAACGTGCCCATCTACGCCACGTTGCCCGCCGAGCAGATCCCCTATCTGATCAACGACTCCGGGGCGCGGGCCATCGTGGTATCCACGCCGGAGCAGGCGCGAAAGCTGAGCAGTGTGCGCGCACAAACACCGGGATTGCAGTGGATCATCGGCATGGCCGCCAGCACGACTGACGGTTGTGACATGACCCTGGCCGAGGTCATGGCGCGCGGGGCGGCACTCGACAGTGCCGAGCGGGCCACGGCGTTCAAGGAGCGCGCCCTGCAGGTCACACCCGACGCCCTGCTCACGCTCATCTACACCTCGGGCACCACGGGGAATCCCAAGGGTGTGATGCTGACGCAGGACAACGTGCACTCGAACGTGATCGCCTGTCAGCAGGTGTTTCAGTCGTCGGTCACCGACACGGCGCTGAGCTTCCTGCCACTCAGCCACATCTTCGAGCGAACGGGCGCGTACTTCCTGTTCGCGAGCGGCGTGCGCATCGCGTACGCGGAGTCGGTGGACACGGTGCCGGTCAACATGAGTGAGATCAAGCCCACACTCATGCTGTCGGTACCGCGTCTGTACGAAAAGATCTATGCGCGTGTGCTGGAGAACGCCGTGAGTTCGGGCGGGCTCAAGAAGCGCATCTTTTTCTGGGCCAAGGCCGTGGGAGAGCGTTGGGCCGACGAGCGGCTTGCCGGACGCGATGGCGGCGGTCTGCTGGGACTGCAGTATGGGCTCGCGCAGAAGCTGGTGTTCTCCAAGTTGCGCGAACGCACCGGCGGCAACGTGCGCTTCTTCATTTCGGGCGGCGCACCGCTCTCGCCCGAAATCGCCAAGTTCTTCTATTCGGCAGGTCTCGTCATCCTCGAGGGCTACGGCCTCACGGAAACGTCACCGGTCATTTGCGCCAACACGCTCGATGCCTATCGACTGGGTACCGTGGGGCGCCCCATAGCCGGTGTGGAGGTGCGCATCGCGCCCGACGGCGAGATTCTTTCGCGCGGCCCGCACATCATGCAGGGCTACTACAACAATCCGGACGCGACTCGCGAGACCATCGATGCCGACGGCTGGTTCCACACGGGCGACATCGGCAGTCTGGAGGACGGATTCCTTCGCATCACCGATCGCAAGAAGGACATCATCGTCACGGCGGGCGGCAAGAACATCGCGCCGCAGCCCATCGAGAATCTGCTCAAGACCAACAAGTACGTCTCACAGGCCGTGATGCTGGGCGACAAGCGCAAGTTCCCCATTGTGCTCATCGTCCCCAACTGGGACCAGCTCGAGAAATGGGCGGCACGTCAGCAAATCGTCTGGACCGCACGTGCCGATCTGCTGGCGATGCCCACCATCCAGTCGAAGATGGAGAAGGAAATCAAGGAAACGCTCAAGGGGCTGGCCAGCTTCGAAACGCCGAAGAAGGTCGGGCTGCTGGAGCACGACTTCTCCATCGAACGTGGTGAACTGACGCCCAAGATGAGCGTCAAGCGCCGCGTGGTGGAGAAGTCCTACAAGGCCGTCATCGATCAGTTGTACGAGGGCGCCGACTGACGACGCAGTTCCACGAGGCCGTGGCCCTGGGCCACGACCTCGCCAACCCACTCGTGCTCGTCGCGCGCGATTTCACGCACGCCATCCGGCACCTGGAGGCTGGGCGGGGCAAGCAGTCGCCCGCCGGCCCGAACGGCACGCACCACACTGGTCACGAATTCCGGCTGCCCGTGTGCGGCGTCGAGCGCCGCCGCGTGCAGCGTGGCCACACCAAGCGGCAGGCGATTGCCGACACGCAACACGGACAACGGCACCCGCACGTCGTCAGCGGATGTCACTTCCGGGTTCGCCAGCACCTGCGGAAACTCGACCAGCATCTGCAAGGCGCCTGAGGCTGCGGCGTGCGCACCCGCGAGCAACACCGGGCGAGACATCGGCCCCGCATCGGGTGACAGACCGAGCAGTGCGGCAAGACGCAGCGGGTCCGGCGCTGTAGCGGCCGTGGCGCGCGAATCGTACGGAGCGCCGAGCCGAAAGTCGGCCACCCCCTCTCGCACGGCAAACTCCCGCTGGCACACCGGGCAGGCCAGGTCGACGTCGAGCAGCTGCGCACCACTGGCGCGGTGCACCATGGCCACGAGCCAGGACTCCTCGTGATCCATCGGGCAGCGCAGCGCGTCGAGCAGGTCGCGATGCATGACCCGTCAGGCGCGGCTCAGCCGCACCTCGTCGATGTTCAGGTGCGCCGGTCGCGTAACCGCCCAGAGCACGGCGTCCGCCACGTCATCGGGCCGGAGCATGGCCGCGCGTGGCGGCAGGCCCGGTGTGTTGTCCGGGTCGATGGGATCCCAGATGGGTGTGTCGGTGGCCGAGGGCGCGACGAGTGTGGCCCGCACCCCGGTCCCCACGAGCTCCTCGCGCAGCACCTCGTGCAGGGCCCGTGCGCCAAACTTGCTGGCCGCGTACGCGGAGTTGCCACCGAATGTGCGGCGATCGGCCACCGAGCCGATCGTGACTACGTGGCCGCGTCCCGACTCACGCATGGGCCGCAGCAGCGTGTGCAGCACCCGGAACGGCGCCACGAGGTTGCTGTCTATTGTGTCGGCGAACACCTCGGGCGTGGTATCGACGATGGGCGCGAGCGGAAACACGCCGGCATTGTTGATGAGCAGCGTGGGCCGCTGCGCCACGGTCTCGAGAACCGGCACGAGAAGTCGCTGCACGTCCTGCGCCTGCCGGAGGTCACACGCCAGTGCATGCACCCGGGCCTCCGCGCCCGGGGCAAGGGCCTGCACCTCGGCCACCAGGCTTTCGAGCCCGGCCAACCCGCGCGCCACGGCATACACCTCAGCCCCGGCCACGGCGAGCGCACGCGCCACGGCGCGCCCGATGCCTCGGGACGCGCCGGTGACCAGGGCCTGAGTGCCTGACAGCGGATTCATGCGCTCGGCACTACGTGTCAGACAGACGTGGGTGAATGCGCAAGGCGCAGGAACTCACTGCGTGTCTTGGGATCGTCGCGGAAGAGACCGCGCAGCGACGAGGTGATGGTGCGCGAGTTCTGCTTTTCGACACCACGCATCATCATGCAGAGATGCACCGCCTCGACGACGACGCCCACGCCCTTGGGCCGCAGGGTTTCCTCGAGCGCATCGGCGATCTGTTCGCCCAGCCGCTCCTGCACCTGCAGCCGGCGTGCAAACACCTCCACGACGCGCGGGATCTTGGAGAGGCCCACGATGCGCCCGTTCGGCACATAGGCCACGTGCACCTTGCCGAAGAACGGCAGCATGTGATGCTCGCACATCGAATACATCTCGATGTCGCGCACCATCACCATGTTCTCGTGATTTTCCTCGAACAGCGCGTCGCCGATGACCTCAGCGGCCGTTTGCTGATAGCCACGCGTCAGCCACATCATGGCCTTGGCCACGCGGCTGGGCGTCTTCCGGAGTCCGTCGCGTGTCGGGTCCTCACCCACCAGACCGAGCTGGCGGTGCACCAGACCCTCGAATTCGCTGAGATCGCCGTCCACGGCGAAATCATCGGGATCACTGATGTGCACGAGAGGACGTGCGCCCAGGGCGATGGCGTTCACGCCGTCACTCGCCTTCGTAGTCGACATAGTTGTTCTCGGTTTCCCAGAGCCGCAGGCGAATCAGGCGCGCCGGAGCGACGGCCGGAAAGAGGACCCGCCACATCTGAACGACGACGTTTTCCGTGGTGGGATTGATGCCCGCCATGTACGGCACGTCGATGTTGAAGTTGCGGTGATCGGTCTGGTTGATGACCTCGCGCTCCACCACATCGCGCAACTGTCCCAGATCAATCACATAGCCCGTCGTTTCGTTCACCGGGCCGCGCACGGACACCTCGAGCACGTAGTTGTGCCCGTGCCAGTTCGGGTTGTTGCACTTGCCGAACAGGCGGGTGTTGTCCTCGTCGGACAGCGCGGGGTTGTGGACGCGGTGCGCCGCATTGAAGCGCAGTCGCCGGGTCACGGTCACGATGGGCATGTCCGGAGAACCGTCGAAATGGGGGAGAAGTTCCTTCGGGAACCGCACGGGCCCCAGCCAGTCAATGTGGCCGAAAGACAACGGCCCCGCCACTGGGACGGGGCCGCTGCCATGATCACGGATACGGAGAGGGTGTCTTGAAGCCCAAAGGAAAGGATTGAGACTCTCACCGCGCTTCCGCCTTCCCCGCACTGGGGCATGACGTTCACACCGTTTATCGAGTCCTCTCTAAGGACTTATCGGCTCAAGAAGTAAAGTCTCTCCGCTCCGCGACCAGTTGGTCCTGCACACTGTCTGCTGCTTGACGCGTACTCTACGGGGACGTCACGGGCCGCGCAAGACGAGCGCGTGACGCCGGCCTCCACTAGATTTATGGGATGGATCTTTCGCTACTTGCCGGAATCGTGATGCTGGTGGTCTGGGGTGCCCTCACCTTCACCACCGAAGCCCCGGGATGGGTACACCTGCTGCTCACGGCAGGCGTGTTTCTCATCATCTGGCGCATGGTCGTGCGCGACACGCCGTCCGGACCGACGCGCAAGTAATCGCGCCGCTCAGATCTCCCAGTTCGACAACACGAGCCCTTCGGCCGACGGCGTTTCGCTGAAGCCGTTCAGGCTCATGCGCAGATCGGTCCAGCGCACGCGCGCGCCGAGTGCGACCATGGTACGGAAGGCCTCGGGACAGTCGCCCTGCATGCGCACCGCGAGCCGCCGTGTACCCAGACGGCGCGCAAGATCACTGAGGGCCCCCAGCATGCCCGGCAGGTCGGCGCGCTGCGCCAGCACCAGCTTGAGCACCCGCAGCTCATCGCGCGGACGCCCCTCCACCAGCGGCGCACTGTGACACAGCGCAAATCCCTTTGGATCGGAGAGCGGCCCGAGCACGAGGGTGTCGCCCAGCGCCAGCGCATCGGTGATGTCGAGTTCACGCGTGAAGTCGTAGCCCGGCGCCATGCGGTCCGTGAGCCGACGACAGGCCTCGATGGTATCATCACGCTCGAGCCCATGCAGCTGGGAGAGCAGTCGTGGGGAACGATCACCGAGTGCCGCATCGAGCGTGAGCGTGACGGTGAGATGCCCCGGCACGAATCCCAGCGCGGCATAGAAGCCGATGTTGTCCATCGTGCGCGGCATGGTCTCGAGGCCAATCACACGCGTGTGCTGTTGCCGCAGCCAGCGCATGCCGCTCTGCACGATGCGCTTGCCAAGTCCGGATCCCTGATGATCGGGACGCACGCAGAGCGGGCCCATCCAGCCTTCCGCGCCAGATACATGCGCCATGTTGAAGGCCACGATGCGTCCGCGCTCGTCGCGCCAGCACAGCGCACCGTCTCCTGCATCATCGATGGCATAACGCCAGATGGCCGGGTTGAGCGGCGGCACGCGCACACCGTGCATGCCATCCTTGCGATAACGCTCGGTGAAGGCTTCGGTGAACACCTCATTGAGCTGCGCGATGTCCTCGTGCGTGGCCACGAACGGGCCTTCCACGGGGCGCAGCGGCCGATGTGGCCTCGAGGTCACGGCCATCTCAGCCCACCGCCACCGAGAGGGCGTCCGACGTGACCAGGCTACTGCCGGTGGCGTCGTCGTATCGCACCTGAATGAGACGGTCGAGTCCCTCGCGCACCTGTTCGATGTGCGTGATCACGATGACCTGCTCGAAGCGGTCGTGCAGCTTGCGCAGAAGTTCCATCACGTTGGCCCGTCGCATTTCGTCGAGTGACCCAAACACTTCGTCGAGGATGAGCAACGAGAAGTGCTGCCCTGCCCGCTCCGCGATCATCTGCGAAATGGCGAGGCGCAACACCAGATTGCACAGATCCTCCTCACCACCGGAGAGCACCGGCTTGGGCTCCCCGTCTTCCCGCACCACCACGCGGTACTCCTCGTCGAGTTCGAGCTTGGGGTAGCGTCCGTCCGTGAGGTCGGCAAGAAAATCGCTGGCCACATCGGCGAGTTCCGGGCGCAACTGGAAGTTGAGGTCCGTGCGCACATCGGTAAAGGCACGGTCGAGTTCCTCGTGCAGGCGGCGCTCGCCATCGATCCGATCGAGCGTCTCCTGCAACCGCGCCAGATCCCGGCGCCCCTGCTCGGCGGAGTCCAGCGCGGCTCTTGCGCGCTCGGCATCACCCTGCGCCGCGAGCGCCTCGAACTCGGCACGGCGTGCGGCGGCCGTGGCCCGCTCGAACGCTTCCCGCAAACCCAGATAGGCGGCGTCATCCATGCCGGCACGCGCCTGACGGGCCTCGAGTTCGAGGAGCCGGGTGCGCGCCAGCTCGCGCTGCGCCACCACCCGCGTACGTTCGGTCCGCGTGACCAACTCGCGATCAACCAGGGCGCCGAGGCGGGCGGCCTCGCGCTCAAGCACCTGCCGACGTGCGGTTTCTTCGCGAAGCGCGGCCAACTGCGCCGCGTTGAAGCCGGATGGCAGTGCGGCGAGCGCAGTGCGCGCGAGCTCCAGTTGCGCCGTGACCTGCTCCCGCTGCCGCGCATTGTCCACCGCCTCACCCATCGCACCCTGGATGCGTCCGAGACGCTTCTCCGCAGCCTGCAGGTCCTGCTGCACCTGCCGCCGCTTCGCCTCGGTTTCTTCCACCACGGACGGCGTGCTGCTCAGTTGCTCACTGCGCTGCCGGTAGTAGTTGCCGTCCACCCGTACCGTTTCAATCTGTTCGTGCAACTGATCCAGCACGCTGCGATAGGTGGCTCCCAGTGGCCGGCCACAGGTGGGACAGGGGCTATCGGCCCCCAGCCCTTCGAGCTTGTCTCGCTGTTCGCTGAGTTCGGTGTACTGCCGGCGCAGCGCCTCCAGTCGGGTTTCCGCCTCCTGCCGATCGCGCGCCCAGCCCGTACGTTCGCGCTCGAGATGCTGCTCCACGTCCTGCAATTGCGTGCGCAGCGTGTGCAGCTGTTCCTGTGTTTCGCGCTCGAGCACCGGCGCCGACTCGAGACGCTGCGCCCGCTCGGCGAGCGCCGCTTCGTTGGCCGCGAGTGCCTGAACGCGCTCGAGCAACGCGAGGCGCCGCGACTCGGCGTCGGAGAGCCGCTCCTGTTCGGCGAGGGCTGCGCCTACGTGGGCGGAAGCGTCAAGCTGCGCGCGCACGCTGGCCAGCGCCGCGTGGGCCGTGGCCACAGCCTCGAGATCACGATCGAGTCGTTCGAGATCACGCGTCAGCGCCTGCGCCTCGCTCTCTGCCAGACGGAAATCCGAGAGGACCTGCTGATGTTCTTCGCGCCACTGCTGCGCCGCGAGCCAGGTGGGTTCGAGTTCCGCCAACTTCGCCGCCGATGCGTCCCGGGTGCGCTCGCACTCAGCCACGCGCTCGCGTGTGGTGGCCACTCGGGCCTCGGCGTCGGCCACGGCACGCCAGATGGCGTCTGCGTCCGGCATGCCTTGCTTGAGCCCATTGCTTTCCGCGAGCAGCACCCGGCGTCGCTCCCGCGCAAATTCCTGCGCCACGCTGATGCGATCGTAGCCCAGCACGCGCGATAGGAAGCGTGCCCGATCGGCGGGGCCCAGGGCGGCCATGACGTCGAGTTCTTTCTGACCGGTGAAGTAGGTGTGGAAGAACTCGCTGCGCGTCATGCCGAGGCGCCGCTGCAGCAGCTCGGTAGCTCCCGAGAGCGTGCTGGCGATGGGCGTGTCGCCATCGTCGAGGTAGACTTCGGCGGCACTCAGGCCGCGCAGCACGCGATAGCGATGGCCCGCCAGTTCGAAAACCAGCTCCACGCGAACGGGAGCGCGCTGTGGCGCGCGCGCGAAGCGAATGGACTCGCGTGTGCCACGCGCCGCCGGCGTGCCGTAGAGGGCAAAGGCAATGGCTTCGAGCAGCGTGGACTTGCCCGCGCCATTGGGCCCGATGATGCCGGTGAGCCCGCGCTCGAAGCGCAGGGTGGTGTCGGCATGCTGACGAAAGTTCTGGAGCCGCAGTGAATGCAGTCGCACGTCAGCCGTCCACCACGGGGAGAGCGGCCGCCGCTGCATCTTCGGCCTGTTGCAGATACTGCGCGGCCAGCGTGACCAGCGCCTCGCGTTCGACGCCGGCGCTGAGCGGACGCTCGCGCAACTTGCCCAGCACGATGTCGGTGAGCGTGGCCCGCCGGGCGCGCCCCCCGGCTCCACCGCCGGGCAGCGCCGGCAGCGGATCGGGGCGACGCGTATCGAGCTGAAAATGCAGCGCCTGCCGCCGATAGTCGCGCAGCGCCGTGTGATCGAGCTCGCGCACGACATGCCGCGCCACATTGCGCACCACCACGCGCACCACGGCATCGGTTATGCCGCCCGGCACCGTGGCCACGCGCGCCGCCACGGCCTTGTCCACGTCGTCTGCGCCCATGCCCGACGCATCCACCGGTTCCAGGTCGAGCAGCACACGCGATGAAGGCACCGGATGGAAACGATGGGCCCCGGTGCGCAGATCGCGCTCGATGAATCCCTTGCCGTTCACGCCCGCACTGCGTTGCTCGCGCAACTCCCCCCACGGATTGCTGCTGGTGTAGTCGATGCTGCCGCTGTACCAGGCATTGGGCGCCATCTCGCGGCACACGTGATAATGACCGAGCGCGACATAGCTCCACGCACTCGTGTGCAGGTCATCGAGCGGAATCTCCACCGCGGCACGATCCTCACCGGCCGCGTGTGGAGGCAGCAGGCCCGCTATCTCCCCGTGGAGCAGCAGCACGCGGTGCGCAAATCCATCCGGCGGCACCAGCGATGGTCGCTGCAATCCCGGCACATCGGGCACGGCCATCACCACCAGATTGCGCTCGGGGAACGTGAAACATTCGGCGCGCTGCTCCGCCACATGCACACCGATCTCGCGAAAGAGCGCGAGAATGCAGCCGGTGTCCACCGTGCGCGGTGCATCGTGATTGCCGGCGACCATCACGATGTCGCAGTCCGGCAGCGCCTGGCGCAGGCGCTGGAACTCCCGATAGGCGTGCAGAATGGCCGCGTTGCTGGGCCGCACCGTGTGAAAGATGTCTCCACCAATGACGATGACATCCGGCGCGCAGGCGATGACCTGATCGAGCGTGCGCGAGAGCGTCCGGTTGACGTCATCCTCGCGCTGGTTGATGCCACCGGGCGTGAGCCGCTGATACTGCCGGAACCCGAGGTGGAGATCGGAGAGGTGCACAAGCCGCATCCCACAAAGTACGCGGGCGCATGGAATCGCCGCAGTGGGGAGGCGGAGTTGGGGACGCCCTATGGGGCTATCGCACCTGCACCCGCTGCACGATGCGCAGGTCGAAGACACGCGGGGGCGTGGCGCCGGCGGGGCTTGTGGCCACCTCACTTTGGACCTCGAGGACGGTCCGTGCGTCCATGATCCACGCCCGTTCGCGGTCCACCCGCATGACCCCACGCATGGTGCCCGCCGTGACCACGCGTGTACCGGCGGGCAAGTCACGCAGGGGCCCATCGCGATGCAGCGTGCCTTCGATTGAGATCCAGGCCTGGCGCCCGTCGCGGGTGAGCGAATCGAGACGCAAACGCGCCTGCACCACGCCGTCTACCCGATAGCCCGCCACCGGCAAGGACGGCAGGCGCATGTCACGGGTCCATTCACTGCCCACGGAAACGGGCGCGGCGGGCAACAGGCCGGGCATGGAGGTGAGGGTGGCACCAAGGTCGGCATCCCCATCAGATGACTCGATGACGCGCATGGCGCCATCCGGCGTGACCTTCATCCGCATGGTCTGCCCGAAGATGGGCGTACTCACGGGACGCGCGCCGTCGGGCGCGTCGCCGCTACCCACAACAAGTGAGTCGGAGTGCACCCACAGGGTCGTATGCGACAGGTCGGCCGCCTCCACGAGACTGTGCGCGAAGAGCTGGATGCGCGTGGAGCGCAGCGTGGCCCTTGAGGCCAGCGGACCATAGGCCGGCGCGCTGTTGGCGTCCCGGCGCTGGGAGGTGGTGACGGTCTGCTCCACCATGAGACGCAGCGTGTCGCCTACACGAGGACGCACCATGAGGCGCACACCGTCGAGCGACGTGCGCGCGGCGCGCGCGTTGGCTGTCGTCTGACCGACGTTCTGGCCGCTCGTCTGGGCATGGAGTGCGGTCCCGCTGCTCGCACTGCACAACGCCGCACTGCCAAGCGCAAGGCACAGAGACCGGGACGAGGGACGCAGAAAGGGAGCCATCGCCTTACGATACCGTCAACCGGTCGGAGAGGATCCCTCGAAACCCAACCGCGCGGGTTCCACACGTGGGCAGACTGTGGACAACGGACCGATGACGGACGAAACTGCGGAGTCCTGCATGTCCCTGTCCCTTTGCCCGGCCGCCCGGTTCCCCATGGTTCCCCAGTTCCCGTCTCGCACGCGTCGTCGGTTCTGCCAATCGGCCGTCGCGCTGGCCCTGCTGCCCATGCTGGCCGGTTGCGACCGACTCAAGTCGGCGTTGCAGGAACCCGCCGTCGGCGATCCGGTGTGGCAGGCCGACAGCAGCCTCATTGCCAAAGCGCCACCCATGCTGTTTCGCGTGCTGCGCAAGCCGGACGGCGATCAGGTGGTTCCCATTGCCACCATCGGCGAGAAGGGATTCCAGCCGCTCTATCTCAGCAACCGCGGGTGGCGCGCCCTCGATCTGAATGCCCTGCACAGCGGCGTGACCCTGCAGGCGCTGCGCGGCGGCGAAGTGAGCGGCACGGTGAAGATCACCCGTGGCATGTGGGAGGGCGGCACGGCGCTGGATTCCATCCAGGGATGCCGCGTCATCGTGCCGGGAGCCCGCGCACAGGTGCCCGACGGGGTGGAGCTGCTGCTGAGTGGCGCGAAGCCGCAGCGACCAACCGGCAGCGGCAGCGATGCCGCCATTGGCCAGACGCTCGAAACGATCGCCACGCTGGTGGCCCCCACGCTGGGCATCCCCATGTCCGCCATGCCCCGCTACCGTCGGCAGGTGCATGTGGTACCCACGGGCGCCACGGCGCAGCCCACGCTGGTGGTCATTTACGACGATCCGGAAGTCGTGCCCGACAGCGTGCCCGTGTTTCCGCAGCCGCGTCCACGCCAACTGATCGTGGTACTCGACAAGGGCATCTACGGGTACAAGCCGTCGCACACCTTCTCCACACTCGGCAATCGCAAATCGCCGCCGCGACGACGCTTTCTGGGCGCCGTGGATGTGGACGAAGACGGCAAGGCTGAACTGCTGTTCGGTTTGCAGGATCCCCGCGCCGAGCTGATCACGATCGGGTTCCGCTTTCGCGTCGAAGCCTGGGACCAGAGCTTCACCTACGAGCGTCTGCGCTGTCACGGCTAACGCAGCCGAGCACTCATGTACGACCGTATCGGCCCGTTCACTCGACGCCGATGTCCCAGGCCTGCTCGAGATCGGTGCGGCTGTACGTGCGAAACGCCGTAAGGGTTTGTGTGCGCAAGATGCCCGGCACGTTGGCAAAGCCCTGCGTGACCACGGTCGCGATCTGATCGAGATCGGGCACGCGGACAATCGCCACCAGGTCCCAGGCCCCGGACACGGAATACACCTCGGCCACTCCGTCGATGCCGGCCAGCGCACTGGCGCAGGCCACGATGGACTTGGGATCGGCCTGCACGAGCACAATCGTGGTGATCATCGCCATAGTCTCCGCGTGAAGGTCAACCGGTGGTCAGGCAGCGTGCCACGCGCGTGAGACCTTCCACGGCGAGATCCTGGCGCGTGGCGTAGCTGGCGCGAATCCATCCCGGTGTACCAAAGGCACTGCCGGGTACGATGGCCACCTGATATTCGTCGAGCACTGCGGCCGCAAACGCCGCCCCGGGATCTTCGGCGCCGCGGAATCCCTCCACGTTCACGTACAGGTAGAATGCCCCGCGCGGGCGGATGTAGCGCACGTTCGGGAACGCATCGAGCGCCTGCATGACCGCATCGCGGCGTGCGCGGAAGGCACGCACCATTTCTTCGACCGCGGCGTCGGCCTGCTCGCGTTCGGTGAGAGCCGCCAGCGCGGCATGCTGCGACACGGCGGCCGCGTTGGACGTGGTGTGACCCTGGAAGGCCGTCATGGCCTTGGACAGGGCCAGCGGCGCAATGGACCAGCCGATCCGCCAGCCCGTCATGGCATAGGCTTTGGCCACGCCATTGATGACGATGAGGTTGTCGCGAGCCGGCGCGACTTCGAGCACGGACTGCGCACCACCTTCATACGCAATGCGCAGATAGATCTCGTCGGCGATGACCCACCACCCGCGCTCAGCGGCCAACGCCAGAATGGCCGCCAGTTCGTCACGGGTGTACACCGCGCCCGTCGGATTGCTCGGCGAGCAGAGCATGAGCCCCTTCGTGCGGGGCGTGGCTGCCTCGGCCAGTTGCGCGGCCGTCACCTTGAGATCGTTCGCCGGATCTCCCGGCACGGCCACGCAATTGGCACGCGCCAGCTCCACCATCTCGAAGTAGCTCGTCCACGACGGCGTGGGGATGAGCACGTCATCACCGGGCCCGAAGCAGCACACACAGGCGTTGTAGAGCGACTGCTTGGACCCGTTCGACACCACCACTTCGGCCGGCGTGACCGGGGCGCCCTGCATCTGAATGCGGTTGGCGTCCGCGGCGATGGCCTCACGGAGCGGCAGAATGCCTTCGGTGTTGGTGTAGCGTGTGGCGCCGGCCTCGACGGCGCGGGCGGCCGCCTCGCGAATGAAGGCGGGCGTGTCGAAGTCCGGCTCCCCAGCCCCCAGATCGATGACGGGAATGCCCTGCGCCTTGAGGGCACGGGACTTGGCGGCCACGGCCAGCGTGGCGGATTCCTTGAGTCGCGCGATGTTCGGGGACGGCTGGAAAGACAGCGGCATGACCGGTCGCAGGAGTTCGGAGTGGGAAATCGCCCGGGAGCCGACTAGATTTCCGGGTTGGCCCGATGTTGAGGGCCAGCGAGGTGCCGTCCCAATTAAGCGACCCCGACACGTGGGCGCCATGACGGCCGCAGGGCGCCAGACGGGCGCGACAAGCACCGGCGGTTGGGCCGCCGGGATGACTGACAACTGAAGGGGTGGGGCGTGAGCGAGCAGGATCGGGAAGAGACGTCGTCCGGGACGACGCGAAGCCAGCACGTGGTGCTGGAAGGGCCGGCGGATATGCGCACGATGGCTGCGGCCATGCGCGCCGGCGTGGAACGGAGCCGGGATGGCGGCGCGGAAGCCGCACCAGTTTGCCTCATCGTCACCCCAACGGCCGAACAGGCCATTACCGCCGGTGATCAGGCCCGGCGCCTGCTCGAGGGCAGCGCGGCGCGTGTGGTGCCGGTGACCGGCGTGGTCCGCGCCAAGCGCGTCCTGCGCGCCGCCCCCGTGGCGGTCGTCACCGGCACGGTGACCGACCTGCTAGCCCTGCGCCGCGCCTCGGGACTTGATCTGGACTCATTGCAGGCCCTGGTGCTCGTCGGCCTCGACGACCTGCTCGCCAACACGGGCGAAGAAGCGCTGCTGGCGCTGTTGGCCGACGTGCCGGAAACGGCCTCGCGCACCGCCACGCTCGACGGCGAAACGCCGGCTACCGAGAGCTTCCTCGAGGCCCAGCTGCGCCGCGCGCGCCGGGTCAATCCGTTTGCCCTCGGCGACGCACCGCTCACCGTCACGCCGCGCTATCTCGTGACCTCGGCCACGGGCCGGGCCGACGCACTGCGCGCAGTGCTCGACGAGATCGACCCGCCGTCACTCTGCGTCGTGTCGTCCACCGACGCCGGCGTGGAAGACGCCACGCAGGCGCTCGCGCGACTGGGCCTCGTGGTGGATGGGCTCAATGTGCAGGTCGTGCGTCAGCCGTCGGCGCAGCATGTCGCCATGACGGTGCTGTGGGATGCGCCTCTCACGTTCGATGCGTTGGTCACGGCCATGGCCATGCGTCCGGTGGATGCCGTGGCGCTGTTGCTGGCCGATGAAGTGCCCGCCTTCCGTCGCATGACGGGTGGACTGGCCGAGCCGTGGACTGCGGCGGTCAAGAAGGCGTCGGCGGAAGACCGCGTGCAGACGCTGCGCACCGCGTTGCGTTCCACGCTGGCCAACGGTCAGCCGACGGCCAGCGAGCTGGCGCTGGTGGCGCCGCTGCTGGACACGCATGATGCGGTGGAGATTGCCTGCGCCGCGCTTCGCCTGTACGAAGGCGCGCGCCGCGAAACGCAGGCCATTCGCGCCAAGGCCATTTTCCTCAACCCCAAGCCCTCGGCGCGTGAAGCCCCGCGCAGCGAAGCGCGGGTCGAAGCCCCGGGCGCCGCGCGGTCGGAATCACGCGGTGAGTCGGGCGCGGCCTCCGGCGCGTCGGCTGGCGGCAAGCAGCGTGTGTTCCTCGGTGTCGGCAAGCGCGATGAGGTGCGGGTCGGCGACATCGTGGGCGCGATCGCCAACGAGGCCGGCATTCCCGGTGATCGCATCGGCTCGGTGGAACTGTACGAGTCGCACGCGACGGTGGAGCTGTCCGCGGAAGACGCCACCCGCGCGATCGAAGCGCTCAAGGACGCTTCGCTGCGTGGCCGTCGACTCGGCGCGCGCATCGACGAACGCAGCGGTGAGCGCTTCGGCGCCCGGAGCGGCGGCTTTGGTGGTCGTGGTGGCGATCGCGGTGGTGACCGCGGATTTGGTGGCCGCAGTGGCGGGTTTGGCGGCCGCGGTGGGGATCGTGGTGGTGACCGTGGCTTTGGCGGCCGCAGTGGTGGATTTGGTGGCCGTAGTGGCGAGCGCAGTGAGCGCAGCTTCGGCGAGCGCAAGTTCAGCGATCGTCCGCCGCGTGAGGATCGTGGCGAGCGCAGCGACCGGGGTGAGCGCAGCGACCGGGGTGAGCGCAGCGAGCGTCCGCGCTCGTTCGATCGCGGTGATCGCGGTGATCGCGGTCCGCGCGGTGGCTTTGGTGATCGCGACCGTGGGTCGCGTGGTGGATTCGGTGGCAGCGATCGTGGTGGCGACCGAGGCAGCGATCGCGGTGGTGATCGCGGTGGTCGTCCGCCTCGGGCGTCAGACGAGCGTCGCGCGTTCGGCGACCGTTCGCCGCGCGAACGCACGGAGCCGCGCGGTGAGTGGGCGGAGCGTGGCGATCGCATGAAGTTCGCCAAGCGGCCGCCGCGTCCGGCACAGTCTGACCGTCGCGACGAGGAGTAAGCGCGGCATGAGTGGCGGTTTCCAGGCGGCCGGCGGGTGGATGGAGGTGATCGCCGGCGTGATGTTCAGCGGCAAGACGGAAGAACTCCTGCGTCGCGTGCGACGGGCCACGATTGCCCGCAAGCGCGTGCAGGTGTTCAAGTCACATCTCGATGACCGCTACGCCGGCCTCTGGGCCGTTTCGAGTCATGACCGGCGGACCTTCGAGGCCACGCCGGTCGACTCCTCCTCGCAGATCCTGCTGCGCCTCGACCCGATGGCCCAGGTCATTGCCATCGACGAGGCGCAGTTCCTCGACGCCGGGATCGTGCAGGTGGCGTCGAGTCTGGCCGATCGGGGCCGGCGCGTGATCCTCGCCGGCACTGACACGGATTTTCGTGGGGAACCCTTTGGCGCCATGCCACAACTCATGGCGGTGGCGGAAATGGTGGACAAACTGCACGCCATCTGCGTGCTGTGCGGATCGCCGGCCAGTCGCAATCAGCGGCTCATTGATGGCAAGCCGGCACCGTACGAGTCACCGACCATCATGGTGGGCGCGGCTGACTCGTATGAGGCGCGATGCCGCGCCTGCCACATCGTGCCACGTCGCGACGAGGCACAGCAGTCGCTCCTCTGAGTAGTCGCACACCAAAGGGCCGCCGTGATGCACGTCCTGTGCATCACGGCGGCCCTTTGGTGTACAGCCAGTCGGGATCAGCCAGGCGGGATCAGCCAGGCGGGATCAGCCAGTCGGGATCAGCCGGCTGGCCAGGCTGCGCGTACGCGGCTGGCCGTTTCGAGCAGCACGTCCATGGTGAAGGGCTTCTGCACATACGGCACATGACGTGCGGCGAGGCGCTCCTGTGTGCCGGGCGCCACGCCGTATCCGCTGATGGCCATCACCGGAATGTCGGGATAGCGGGCCGCCATGATCTCGATGAGCTCCAGTCCGCCGATATCCGGCATGGTGAGGTCGGTGACGACGAGCGCCACCTCATCCGAACGCGCGGCAAGGAAGGTGAGCGCCTCGCGGCCGGTCGCCGCGGTGTACACCGCATCACCGGCCCGCTCGAACATGCGCCGACCGAGATCGCGCAGACGCGCATCGTCATCCACGAGCAGCACACCGCCCTGTCTGCGCGGCGAGGGCGCGGTCTCAGGTGGTGTGTCTGAATCGCTGACAGGGGCGTCGGTACCGGCCGCTGTAACCGTGTCGGCCGCCACAGGGACGACGGCAGGTTCGGTTTCCTCTGCCACAGGCACAGCCTGGGTCGCGGCCGACTCGCTCACCACCGGCCACTGCGCGCGCACGATACTCCCCGCCGTGCTCCCCGGCGGCGGCACATCCACCCGCAGTCGTCCACCGGTCTGACGCAGCAGGGTGTGCAGGACAGCCAGCGCCAATTCGCGGTCGCCACCGCTGCGCTCCGGCTCGAAACCGGGCGCTGCCAGACGCGCCGCGAGGTCGGCATCGATCACGTTCGAGGTACACCGCAGGGCCAGTTCCGCCATGCCCTCGTCACCTTCGGCTGGTCTGGTGCGCAGGAGCAACGGACCGGTGACAGACGCCGACTCACCGCCGGCGCATGCCATGCGCAGCATCGTGTCCACCACGTCGCGCACACGCACCGGGTCGACCGCAACCATCTGCGCCGTGGACGACGGATCGAGTTGCAGAGACACCGCCGCGTCGAAAGGCGCCAGCACTTCACGTGATGCGGCCTCGCAGGCCGCGCGCACGAGCGGGAGCAGATCGACGCCAGCGTGCGGCGGCGCCGGTCGCCGTCCAGCGGCCAGCAAGCGACGCGTGAGCCACTCGGCGCGATCGGTCGCGCGCTCAATGGCCGCCACGTCGTCGAGCTGCGGCGACGTGCCGCTCATGCCGTCGCGCAAGAAGGTCGTGGCCGCACGAATGACCGTGAGCACGTTGTTGAGATCATGACCGATGCTTCCCGCCACGTCGGCCACGGCTTCAAACGTCATGGCCTCGCGCAGACGTTCGTCACTGTGCCGGAGTTCGGTGACATCGCTGAACACCGCGAGCGCCGCATAAGGCCGCGATTCGCCCGGCCGAATGAGCGGATCGGCCGTGACCACAATCCATGTAGGCTGACTGGCACCGCGCGCCACCTGCATGAGCTGTCGCGGTTGACTGCGTCCGGTGCGCAACGCGATCTGCGCCGGATGCAGTGCCGTGGGCCAGGGTGACCCATCCTCGTGCGTTGCCTGCCAATCACGCTCGATGGGATGCAGCCCCGTCAACTGCGCACCCGTGAGGCCGAGAATGCGTTCGGCGGCCGGGTTGTGGATGCGGATCACGCCGGACTCGTCATGCAGCACCACCCCTTCGCGCATGCCGGCAATGAGCGCGCGGAACCGGCGCTCGGACTCACGCAGCTGCTGCTCCGAGCGCACCCGCTCCGTCATGTCGAGCACGAGGCAATGCATGACCGTCCGCGACGCGTTGTCCACACACCCCGCGCTGAAATCCACGTGCCGCCGCTCTCCGCTGGCCACGCGATGCTCACGCTGCGCGCGGGCGCCACGGCCGGCCCTGATCGACTCGACGATGTGTCGCCACTCGCTCGCCCCCTGCACATCGAGATCGGCCAGGGTCATGCTGCTGAGCGTGGCGCGTGACCATCCGTAGAACGCTTCCGCCGCGGCATTGGCATCGAGGATGCGCGACGTGTCGCAGTCCACCAGCAACTGCGCCGCCCCGTTGTTCTCGAAGAGCCCGCGAAATCGTGCTTCGCTGGCCGCGAGGGCACGCTGGGCGCGATGGCGCTGGGTGACATCGCGCGAGGAGATGGCCACATGGTCGTCGGGCAACGGTACGATCTGCCGTTGCAGCCAGCGGTCGGGTTCCTCGGGCAGCGGCGCGTGCTGCGTGGTCTCGAGTGGCCGCTGCGTGAGGATCACGGCGCACACCTGCTCCCACAGTCGCCAGGTGCGGCTGTGTGGAAACACACTCAGCAGCGACTGGTTGATGAGGCTCTCACGCGGACGACCCACCATGTCGCAGGCGCGCGCGTTCACCTCGACCACCAGCAGATCGGCAATCTCCCCCGTCGGCGCGCGCTGAGCGCGGGCGATGGCAAAGGCATCGAATCCGGCGTCAAGCACGCCCCGCAGCATCGCATAGGCGTCCGAAACCGCCGAGGCGGAGGGGGCCGCAGAAGACGGTGCTGGCTCGGCAGGGGGCAGGGATGAGGCGTCGTTCACGGCGGGAGGCAGGGGGCCGGCGAGAAAGGGGATGGGGCCGGTGTGCGACCCGTAGTGTGACGCCCTGCCCCCCTCCGGCGTCAAGGGGGTGATGTCCAGGTCTCTTTCTTTCACTTCCCTTGAACGGATCGTCGCATGGGCGTAATCGCGACGCTGCTCGCACACGAACCCCGGCTGGCGCGGCTTCGCGCGGCTGCACGGGATCGCTATCGCTTCGTCCCGTGTGAAGACTGGACGTCGCTGACGCGCGCCTGCGAGCGCGGTCCCATCAACGTGGTCGTCTTCGACTTGTATGTCGACGGCCGCGCCGACTTCGAGCGCGTGCGTCAACTGCGGGTACGGGTGCCGCGCGCGGCGCTCGTCGCCTATGTCGATGTCACACGTGAGCGCGCCAAGGACATGTTCGACGCCGGTCGTTGCGGCATCGACGTGCTCATCGTGGCCGACGAGACCGACACGCCGGCCATGCTCGGCGCACTGCTCGACCAGGCCGAGGCGCGTTCGGTGTCCAGCCTGCTCAAGCCGCATCTCGCCGGGCTGCGCTCGGTGGTGCGCGACGCGGTCATGCTCTCGGTGACACGGGCGCACGAACGTCTGACGCCGGACAGCCTGGCCCGGCTCATTGCCGTGTCCCGCCGTCTGCTCAGCAAGCGCCTCGAAGGCGCGCAGCTTCCGCCGCCGCATCAGTTGCTCACCTGGGGCCGGCTCATTGTGGCGGCCAGCATGCTGGAAGACGGCTCGCGCAGCGCCGATGGGGTGGCCAGTGCGCTTGACTTCCCCTCGGGCTCGGCGTTCCGCAACACCTGCCAGCGCTATCTGGGCTGCACGCCGCACCAGATTCGCCTGCGCGGTGGCGCCAGCTGGGTCATTCAGGAGCTCCTCGTGAATCGCGAGAAGCGCCGGCAGATCTCCGATCACGAAGACGACATGCAGGACTCGGCTGCGGCCTGACGTCCTGCTGCTGAACCGCCGTACACCACGAGCCCCGGGGCCTAGCTCCGGGGCTCGTTGCTGTGGCGGGTGCTAAGTTGCAGCATGCTGTACGTCGCCCTCACCGGCAATATTGCCTCCGGCAAGTCCACCGTGGCCCGCGATCTCGCAGCCCGTGGGGCCACTCTCATCGACAGCGATCAGCTCGCGCGTGACGTGGTGGCGCCGGGTAGCGCCGCACTGCGCGCCATTGCCGAGCATTTTGGGCCGGAGCTCCTGCGACCCGATGGTACGCTGGATCGCGCCGCCATGCGCCAGCGCGTGTTCAGCGACACCGCGGCGCGCGAAGCCCTCAACGCCATCGTGCACCCGGCGGTGCGTCGTCTGCGCGAGCAGCGTGTGGAAGAGGCCCGACATCGTGGAGACCGCATTGTCGTGGCGGACATTCCCCTGCTCTTTGAGCTGGGCCTGCAAGGCGCATTTGACGCGGTGATTCTGGTGGACGCCGATGAGAACGTCCGGCGCGATCGCCTCGTGCAGACCCGCGGCCTGTCCGCGCACGATGCGCAAGCCATGATCGACGCCCAGATGCCGTCCGCGCTGAAGCGCGAAGGCGCGACATGGGTCATCGACAACAACGGGCCGCTGGAGGCCCTCGCCCCGCAGGTGGAGGCCGTCTGGCAGGCGCTGGCCGCCCGCGCGACCCCTCAACCACTCACCCCCCGCTTCCGCAACGACGCGCCGTAGCGGATACTTCGCTTGGCCTCATCATTCACCTCGCCTGGAGCATTCCGTGTCGAACATCCCCGCCGACCTGCGTTATACGAAGGAACACGAGTACGTCCGCACCACCTCCGATTCGGGAGTGGTGGCCATCGGCATCACCGACTTCGCGCAGGGTGAGCTCGGCGACATCGTGTACGTGGAACTGCCCAAGCCCGGCGCGAGCTTCGGATCGCACGACGTGTTTGGCACCGTCGAAGCCGTGAAGGCCGTGTCCGAGCTGTACATGCCGGTCGCGGGTGAGGTCGTCGAAGTGAACTCGCGTCTCGATGGAGAGCCCGCCCTCATCAACAACGATCCCTACGGCGATGGATGGATGATCAAGGTGAAGCTCGCGCCGGGTGGCGATGCGGGCCTCATGAGCGCGGACGAGTACCGGGCGCAGCTCGGGGAGTAAGTCGAGGATCTGGGAAACAGAAGGTGTGAGGATCTGAGGATCCGAGGATAGGAGAGCGGGCCCGGGAGACACTCAGTCATCGAGTTGTCTAGTCCTGAAAAATGTCTA